>JBBJOD010000042.1:0-15557 GCA_037721715.1 Chitinophagaceae bacterium
GTAGTATAAATCTTCCCTCCGCGCTAAAAGGCCGTCAGCACTTCGTTCTTGATGTCTCCCTCCGTTACCTTGCCATACTTTGCGGCAATGGCCCGGATGTCAGCGGCTTTACCAACCATTACAAATTGAAGTTTATCCCTTGGGAAATATTTTGCGATCACCTGCTTCGCTTTTTCCAATGTTAGCCCGTCTACATTTTTCTGAAAGTTATTGATGAAGGATTCATCGAAATCGTACCAGAACATTTGGGTTAATAATCCAGCCAGTTGTTCGGATGTTTCATGGCGCGGGGGATATTGGCCTTTTACATAATTTTTTGCCGAGGCAAGGGTTTTTTCGTCGATGCCATTCGTATGAAGCCGCTTTAGTACTTCGAGGGTTTTGTCAATGGCTGCTTCCGTATTCTTGGTAGCTGTGAAAGTGGAAATACGAAAGGTGCCGGCACTTTTCAGCCGGTTAAATCCGCTGGTGGCTCCGTAAGTCAGGCCACTATTAACCCGCAGTTCATCATTAAGCCATGAAGTGAAGCGGCCTCCGAACACGGTATTCACCACTTCCATAGCCACAAAATCAGGGTTGTTACGTGGTACGCCCTGCCCGCCAATGAAAAACGTAGTTTCTTTGGCATCATCCTTATTTACCAGCAAGACGGCGCTTTCATTACTTGCGGCAGACAAATTATCAGTGGCCTTTGAAGGAACTGAACCCTTTTGCCAGGTAGAAAATAGGCTTGTTAGTTTCGCCTTCATGTCTTTGGTAACAAAATCGCCTACAATGGCGAAGGCCGATCCATTAGGAATGTAGTAAGTCTTGTAAAATTTCTGTGCATCTGCAGCAGTGAGCCTGGTGACTGTGGCAATGGTACCATTGGTAGGATTTGAATAAACATGCCCCCTGTACATAACCTGGTCGAAATACTCACCGATTACATTTCGCGGACTTTCTTTTGCTCTTTCCAATTGAGCCACCAGTAATTTTTTCTGCTTCTCAAATTCAGTCGTATCGAAAACCGGTGTCAGTAAAATGTCGCGTATGATGTTCAAAACTTTTTCGCTGTCTTTAGCTGCAAACTTTGCTTTCAGGTAGGCACTTTCCTTGGAATCGTCGGTAGCGACTTCTGCACCAAGGAAGTCGAGTTCCTCCTCCAATTTTGCTTTGGACATATTCTTGGTCCCAAGCTTTAGTGAAGCTGCTGTCATTACAGCGATGCCTGATTGCTGCGGGTTATCATAAATGGCACCTGCAGGCATAATCACTGATACATCTATTACTGGTACTTCATGTTGCTCCATCAGGTAAATGGTAAGCCCATTTTTCAATACTGTCTTTTCAAACGGGGGTAGCTTATAAACAGCAGATGGAGTTTGACCAAATGATAAAGCCTGTATTATTAACAGAAATATGAAAGAGCCTATATATTTTGATTGGAGCATTTACTTGAATTTTTCTTTAGATAGGTTTGTCGTGTTGTGCCAAATTTTACTCATCTACATCTGACTTCAGGATGCCAACTGTGGAATTGCTTTTTTTTATGTATTGATTGGCTACCCGTTTTATATCGTCGATGGTTACTTTATTATAAGCAGCCGGGGCGTCGAACATCTTCTTGTAATCACCGAAGAAGACTTCATAGCTACCAAGGTTATTCGATTTTCCATTGATGGTTTCGATCTGCCTGTAAAACTCCATCTGTTTCTGATTTTTAATCTTCTGAAGTTCATTTGATGTAACACCTTCTTTCTTAATCTTAGCAAGTTCTTCATAGATTGCTTTCTCAATATCAGTGGCCGCAATGCCTTTATTGGCAACCGCGTTGACGCTAAATAGTGAGGGGTCGAAGGTAGGTCCGAAAGAAACAAATACCGTGGTAGCAAGTTGCTTTTTGTCTACCAGCGCCGAGTATAAACGTGAGGAATTGCCGCTGGACAAAAGTGCACTTAAAATATCCAGCGCATAGTAGTCTGCATTTTTTGTTTCAGGAACATGGTAAGCAATTGAAAGGTATGGGTTGGCTACCTGCTTTTGTACAATAATTCTTTTTTCACCAACCTGCGGATTTTCTACCAGGTGTACGGCTTTAGGTTGAGGTTGCGCGGCAATTGGTTCAAAATATTTTTCGGCCAGTTTCTGAACCTGGTCGGGCTTTACATTACCCGAAACGACCACAACGCAATTGTTAGGAGCATAATAAGTTTTAAAATAAAATTCCAGGTCTTCTTTTGTCCAGTTTTTGATGTCTTGCTCATAGCCGATTACCGGCCAGTGATAGGGTCCTTCCTGGAAGGCCGTCGCCTGAACATTTTCGAATAATAAGCGCCAGGGAGAGTTTTCGAGGCCGGTGCTTCGTTCCGAAAGAACCACTCCTCTTTCGCTTTCCACCATTTTAGGATCAATCGCCAGGCTGGAGATGCGGTCTGCTTCCAGTTCAAACATTACTTCTATAGCGGAAGCCGGGAACCAGTCGGTGTAAACGGTAACATCTTCTGTGGTATACGCATTGTTTGAACCGCCGTTGAGCTCCATGGTGTTGTCAAACATCTTAGGACCATATTTTTTGGCGCCATTAAACATCATGTGTTCAAAAAAATGCGAAAGGCCGGTGATGCCCGGGTGCTCGTTCCTTGAACCCACCCTGTAAAACAGGTACATATTGGCATTGGGAATGGAATTGTCTTCTGATACCAAAAATTTCATTCCATTCTTAAGTGTAAATGTTTTTACATCTATTCCTTTAAGCTGTGCTTCAACAGCATAATTACATAATAAGAAAATCACCAAAATAATCCTGAACATAAAAGAATTTATTTATAGGAAGTTACTGATTTATATTACTGCCTATTACACTTAGTTAACAACGCTTTATCTAATACAAATTGTGTATTCGTTTACCTATCCGGTACTAGTCAAAAGCTTAAACAATGATTCTTCCGGTCTTCACTCATCACTCATCATTCATAACTTAAAAGGGAGCCCTTAGGCATCATACTCCAATATCGGCCTTAACCATCTTTCAATCTCTTCAAGAGGCATGTTTTTTCGTGCGGCATAATCTTTCACCTGGTCCTTTTCAATTTTGCCTACACCGAAATACCTGCTTTCCGGGTGAGCGAAATACCAGCCACAAACAGAAGAAGCCGGGAACATGGCCAGCGATTCGGTCAGTATAATGCCGGTTGTATTTCCTGCATCCAGCAACTTAAATAAGGTATATTTTTCAGTATGGTCAGGACAAGCAGGGTAAACAGGCGCTGGGAGAATACCCAGGTACTTTTCTTTGATGAGGTCTTCGGGACTCAGGTGTTCGTCTGTTGCGTAACCCCAGAACTCTTTGCGTGTACGTTCATGTAAAACTTCCGCCAGGCCTTCAGCGAGCCTGTCTGCCAGTGCCTGCAGAATTATCTTATTGTAGTCGTCGTATAAGTCTTCGAACTTTTTTATATGTGGTTCTATTCCGTGAATGGTGACCGCGAATGCACCCATGAAATCCTGTTTGCCTTTTACCGCAGGAGCAATAAAATCAGCCAGCGATAAATTCGGCTGATCAGCGGCCTTCTTTATCTGTTGGCGGAGGAACTCCAGGCTAATATGTTGTGAAGTGCCGTTCGTCTCATTCAGTAAGGTTACGGTGTCTTTTCCATTTGAGTTAGCCGGCCAAAAGCCTACCACCGCTTTTGCGGTTAGCCATTTTTCTTCAATGATCATTTTTAGTAATGCCAGCGCATCATTGTACAGCTTTGTTGCTTCGGAGCCTACTTTTTCATCTGTCAGTATCTGGGGAAACTTGCCGTGGAGTTCCCATGCGATAAAGAAAGGCTGCCAGTCGATGTATTTTGCTATCTCCTCCAGACTGTAATCACTGAAAACTTTCGTGCCTGTAAATTTTGGAACAACAGGTGTAAAATTGTCCCAGTCTACAGCAGCGGTATTTTTTTGTGCAACTGGAAAGGGAAGGTAGTTTTTGACTGTTTTCTTATTTCCAAAATCTTCCTTGAGCTTAGTATATTCCGCCTTGATGCCTTGGAGAAAATCCTTTTTGAGGTCTTTGTTTAATAAGCTGCCCGCGACGGTAACGCTGCGTGAGGCGTCGAGCACATGCATCACACCATTGTCGTACTCCTGCGCTATTCTTACTGCCGTATGCATGCGTGAAGTGGTTGCGCCTCCAATCATGAGAGGCATTTCAAAATGTTGCCTTTTCATTTCCCTGGCTACATGTACCATTTCATCCAGGGAGGGAGTAATAAGTCCGCTTAAGCCGATAATGTCGACCTTTTTCTCTCTGGCTGTTTGTAATATTTTATCTGTAGGAACCATAACACCGAGGTCGATGATATCATAACCATTGCAACCAAGAACAACGCCTACGATGTTCTTGCCAATATCATGTACATCACCTTTTACCGTAGCGAGTAAGATCCTGGCTGCTCCAGCGCCTTCTTCGTTTACTGTACCAGCAGCGAGATGAGCCTGCCTGCGCAGTTCTTTTTCTGCTTCGATGTAGGGTGTCAAAATGGCCACAGACTTTTTCATCACCCTCGCACTTTTCACAACCTGCGGAAGAAACATTTTTCCTGCTCCAAACAGGTCGCCTACTATGTTCATGCCATCCATCAAAGGGCCCTCAATAACATCAAGTGGTTTAGCGTATTTTAATCTTGCTTCCTCTGTATCTGCATCAATATAATCGGTGATACCGTTAACAAGGGAGTGGCTCAGCCTTTTTTCTACGGGGTCGCTTCTCCACGCTTCATTCTTTACTTCTGCCTTATCTTTTACTTTTACAGTTTCTGCGAAAGCCAGAAGTTTATCGGTTGCATCCTCGTTCCTGTTAAGTATAACATCTTCACAGAGGTCTCTTAATTTCGGATCAATTTCATCGTAGACAACCAACTGGCCGGCGTTTACAATGCCCATATCCATTCCTGCCTGAATTGAGTAATATAGAAAAACAGCATGCATCGCTTCCCTAACGGTCTCGTTTCCACGAAAAGAGAAAGAGATATTACTTACACCCCCGCTGATTTTTGTGAGCGGCATTCTTTGCTTGATGATTCTGGTAGCTTCTATAAAATCTACCGCGTAATTATTGTGTTCCTCTATGCCGGTTGCTATTGCGAAGATATTTGGGTCGAAGATGATATCCTGGGGATCGTAGCCCACCTGCTCTGTTAATATATTGTAAGCCCGCTGTGAGATATTCACTTTTTTGTCGAGTGTGTCTGCCTGCCCGCTTTCGTCGAATGCCATAACTACTACTGATGCGCCATAGCTTTTGCAGACAAATGCCTGTTCAATAAATTTCTCTTCTCCTTCTTTCATAGAGATGGAGTTAACAATACATTTACCCTGAACACATTTTAAACCGGCTTCTATAATAGTGAATTTTGAAGAATCGATCATGATCGGGATGCGGGCGATATCTGGTTCTGCCTGAAGCAGGTTTAGGAAGGTTTGCATCGCTTTCTCTCCGTCGAGCAGAGCATCGTCCATATTCACATCGAGTATCTGCGCACCGTTCTCTACCTGGTGGCGTGCCACCGATAGTGCTTCCTCGTATTTTCCATCGCGGATGAGGCGGGCAAATTTCTTGGAACCGGTTACGTTGGTCCGTTCGCCTACATTCACGAAATTGGTTTCCGGCCTAACAACCAGTGGTTCAAGTCCGGCTAACCTTAAATAGGGTTTTATTTGTGTAATGGTATTCATAATGTTAGTTAAACTACAGAGTTTCAGAGCAAGGGTGGCACACGGATTTTGAATGATGCTTCGATTTATTCCATCCTTCAAAGTCGAAATTTGTTCTCTATCTTACTCTGTGTCATCAACCCTCCGTGATTCTTTTTTGATTCTTCCAGCACTATACAAAACTTTCTTCAATCACCGGAATTTGTCTCGGTGCAAATTTACTTACCTCATCGGCAATGTGCCTGATGTGATCAGGGGTGGTACCGCAGCAACCACCTACAATATTTACAAAACCCTGTTCAGCCCATTCTTCAATAATATGTGCCGTTTCATGCGGTTGCTCATCATATTCCCCAAATGCATTTGGTAATCCTGCATTCGGATACGCAGAGGTATAGCAGGTTGCTATCTGGCTCAACTCTTCAATGTGCGACCGCATTTCGGTGGCACCAAGGGCGCAATTCAATCCTACGCTTAAAGGATTGGCATGAGCAATGGAAATATAAAAAGCTTCCAGCGTCTGGCCGCTCAGCGTTCTGCCGCTGGCATCAGTGATGGTGCCGCTTATCATTACAGGCAGTTCCTTTTGTTTGGTATCCCTGAAATATTTTTTTACAGCGTAAATAGCGGCTTTTGCATTCAGTGTGTCGAAAATCGTTTCTATCAGTAACAAGTCAACGCCGCCTTCGGCAAGACCCTTTATCTGCTCATAGTAAGCTGTTGCTACCTCATCGAAAGTCACAGCCCTGAAACCAGGATTGTTAACATCGGGAGATAAGCTCAACGTTTTGTTGAGAGGGCCAATGGCGCCTGCAACAAAGCGTGGTTTGTCAGGATCTTTGGCAGTGAATCCGTCAGCAGCTTTCCGTGCTATTTTTGCAGCAGACAGGTTAAGCTCGTACGCAAACGACTGCATCTCGTAATCAGCCATTGCGATGGTCGTGCTGCTAAACGTATTGGTTTCTATGATATCGGCGCCAGCTTCGAGATAAAGTTTATGAATGCCCTCAATAATGTCTGGTTGAGTAAGGTTTAGCAGGTCATTGTTTCCTTTTACATCGAGGTGCCACGACTTGAATCGCTCACCCCTGTAATCAGCTTCTTCTAACTTGTGTCTTTGAATCATGGTGCCCATGGCGCCATCGATGATAAGTATCCTTTCTTTAAGAACGTCTTGAATTGTTTTCATAAAAACCTCCTGCTTATAATGAAGCCATTGAATGCCTGTCAGAAATGGCGAATTGTTCGATGATAGCTAAGTAACTATCGCTGATGTAAAATGATGGGGAACTCTAAACGGGGAAATAAAACTGCGAAGAATGACGATACAGGATAATTTCAACGTTTATTAGTTCAGTTGATGAGTATAAGTCCAGCAAAAGACGTCCCTTCATCGATTTTACATCAGGCCGAACAATAAACAAATCCGCCTGAACGGGCAAAGTTAATACATACTGGTCGAAAATAAAAACGGGGGGTGATTACCGGTTGGTAACATAATTTTCCACTGGTAAACGGCTGGCCAGGGACCGTGCCAACGTCATTTCATCCGCGTATTCCAATTCTCCGCCAAACGCTATGCCTCTTGAAATGGTGGTTACTTTGATACTATGCGGAGGGAGTTTTTTTTGAATATAATAGATGGTAGTGTCGCCCTGGACATTTGGATTAAGGGCAAAAATGAGTTCCTGGGTATTTTCTTTTATTACACGTTCGAGCAATGGCTCGATGTTTAACTGGTCCGGGCCAATACCATCCAACGGAGAAATGATGCCACCGAGAACATGATAAACGCCGTTGTACTGCTGGGTGCTTTCTATCGCAATTACATCCCGGATGCTTTCCACTACACATATAATGTCTTGCTTTCGCATTGAATTGGCGCAGATGGAACAAGTATCAGCGTCAGCCACATTATGACAACGCTGGCAGAACCGGATCTCTTTACGCATTCGTGATATGGCATCTCCGAACTGCTGCACCGCACTAGCCTCCTGTTTCAAAAGATGCAAAACCATGCGCAGCGCGGTTTTTTTTCCTATTCCAGGAAGCTTGGCGAATTCATTCACGGCGTTTTCTAACAAAAGAGACGGCAGTTGCATGGGGTAAAGTTATGGGGCAATGGTGAATGGTCAATGGTCAATGGTGAAAAGTGATGAATTTTGCGTGATGAATTATGAGTTATGCGTGATGAATTATGAGTTATGAGTTGAGGGACCTTCATCAACGTATTTAGCTTGCAGACGTGCTTTAACAATTCACCGAACTCATCACCATTGACCATTGACCATTGACCATTGACCATTCACAATTCAATCGTATAATCCTTATCCCAATTTGCTTTCACATTTACTTTCTTTTCAATGGCCCTCACTTTCTCTGGTTGAATATGTTTGCTAAAAAAAGAACCCGGATCCCATTTGCCGTTTCGATTCTCGTCATACAAGATTCGTATTTCATAATCCCCTGGATTAAAAAGTTTCCGGAAAAATTCCCTGGTAGACAACGGGTCTGAGAAAACTATTTTATCATTAAGTATTAACTGTAATACAGGGTTCCTGCCCAGATCCAGCATGGGAAATTTAAGTTTCAAACTACCATAATCCGATTCTTTTTTTGCTTTAAAAGTAACCGTGTCTTTTTTTAACGTCTTTCTTCCCGTGCTATCCTCGGCAAAGCCCGTGTCAATTATTATATGATAAGTGCTGTCGGGTTTCCAGGCATAGGTTAACGTTAATTTCTTATAGAACGAATCGGGGGTCAGCAAGTAGTTTGTAATGGGCTGAAACGCGATGTCAGTGAATCGCAGTTTGGCAGAGTCATAGGTTTTTAAGGGAGTGGCGGGGAGTAATTCGAAACTTCCCAGCAGGTCTTGCTGGCCGCTTTCAAGATTTGATTGCAATGTTAATCGCCTGTCCTGGTTGTTCTTTTCTTTAACGGTTGGTAAAATGCCCGATCGTCTTGGCTCTTCTTCCGACTCTATGTAAGCATACAAGGTATCCGGTGCTGTATTGTCGTTGATTATAACAGGCTTGCCCGAAAAAGCGAATAATTGTGATTTAGACAGGTATCTTTTAGTACCGCCTTCATCTTTTAGGGCATAAAGATAGAAAGTGCCCGCTGGAAGATTCCTGAAATTAAAGTTTCCATCTGCTGTTAATCTCGCAATGTAGCGGGGACGGTCTTTTATAATTGATGAATCGTCGGCGCTCCTATGAAGTAAAACAGTTAAGGTACTATCCACTTTGCCATTCTCTGCAAGCAGCACCTTTCCAGACAATTGTTTGTCATCCAGCGTGGTGCCCGTTGAAAAGACGTAAGTAAAATCTTTTAATTGGTTGCCTTCATTGATATCACGGATAGCATTGCCAAAGTTGATGGAATAAGTCGTGTTCACCTCAAGCGTATCTTTTAGCCGAACGGTCACTGTATGCAATTTAAAGTCAACAACAGGGTCAATCTTGGGTGTTGGTGACACAATCACGTTTTCCCGGGCTTCTTGAATTTCAACGTATTCGTTAAAATAGAAAACGATCCTTTTTTCGTTGAAGTTTAAGGAGGAATCTGTCGGGTTGACGGAAATCAACAGGGGAGGCAAACTATCGCGTGGACCGCCGGTAGGTGGAATAATGTTAGCGCAACCTGTTGTTACACCCAAAATCTCAGTTAAGAAAAGGAACAGGAATATATAAATCAAACCGTGCTTCATGAATGTCTGGTGCGCTATAATTTGAGTTGCAAACTTAAGCGGTTTACATGAGTTACGGGTGGTGGGTAGAAACTAGATGGCCTGCGTAGTGTGCTTTAGGAGAACTTTAGCATAGCCTTTACAAAAAATGAATAGCTGTAATCTGGTCAACCCTTAAAATAAATATAAAAGTAAACATGTAGTTCTCCCAATTTCATATACATGTCCATCATCATATATAATATTCTATAATTGGAAACGTTCTATAATTGGGAAATGGTTCCTTTTAATCATTTACCTCCCTAATCCAACCTATCCTGTATGAAAAAAAGTGCTTTTAAGATATTTATTTTAGAAGATGATATCTGGTATGGCTCCATGTTGTTTCACTATCTTTCGCTCAACCCTGAGTATGAGGTAAAGCGCTTTGATTCGCCCAAGGTTTTTTTCTCCTGTCTTCATGAAAATCCCGATGTTGTTACACTGGACTACTCATTACCCGATAGCGATGGCGGAGAAGTGCTCAAACGTATAAAAGATTACCGCAACAATATACAGGTTGTGATTATTTCCGGCCAGGAAGATGTTGGTACTGCCATCAACCTTTTAAAAAATGGCGCGTTTGATTATATCGTGAAGGATGATGACACCAAAGACAGGCTTTGGAATACGCTTTTGCATCTGCGTGAGATTGCCGGTCTTAAGCAGGAAGTGGAAGACCTGCGATCGGAGGTCGGCCGTAAGTATGATTTTTCGCAAATGATACTGGGTAAAAGTGACGCCATCAAAAAGATTTACCTGCTGATAGAAAAGGCCTGTAAAACAAATATCACCGTTTCAGTAACAGGCGAAACCGGAACGGGAAAAGAAGTGGTGGCAAAAGCCATTCATTATAATTCAGAGCGACATAAAATGCCATTTGTAGCAGTGAACGTAGCTGCCATTCCCAGGGAACTGATAGAAAGTGAACTGTTCGGACATGAGAAGGGCGCTTTTACAGGAGCCATCACACGGCGGATCGGCAAATTTGAAGAAGCCGATAAAGGAACTTTGTTTCTTGATGAGATAGGCGAACTCGATATCAACCTCCAGGCCAAACTGCTGCGTGTTTTGCAGGAAAAGGAAATAACGCGTGTAGGCGGTAACGCTGTTACACCCATAAATGCACGCATTATCGTTGCTACCCATAAAAATCTACTGGAAGAAGTTAAAAACAAGCGTTTCAGGGAAGATTTGTATTACCGTTTAATCGGTTTACCCATAGAGTTGCCGCCATTGCGTGAACGTGGCAGCGATATCCTGATACTCGCGAAACATTATATGGACTTTTTCTGCAAAGAAAACAGGATAGCCAAAAAGTCATTGTCACCTGAAGCGCAACAAAAAATGTTGCAATATGCCTACCCGGGAAATGTGAGAGAATTGAAATCAATGATAGAACTATCTGTTGTAATGGCCGATGGTGAGATCATTGAACCGATGCATATCACACTCAACAGTTCTGGTTCTATCTCAAACCTGCTCAGCCAGGAAACTTCATTGAAAGACTACACCAACCAGATCATTCAGCATTACCTTGATAAATACGATTCAGACGTTTTGCTGGTAGCCAGAAAACTCGATATAGGAAAATCAACCATTTACCGCATGCTTAAAAATGATGAACTGGTATTAGCTTAGGCACAAACCAACCACTGCATGGAACATACTGCCAAAATAAAGATCCTGGAAGATAAATTAGCACTTGAGCGCAAGGCGCGCAAAGCGGCTGAAGCTGCGTTGCGTAGCAAAAATGGACAGCCCAAAGGCTTATCCCAGGTCGTCGGCAAAAAAGTTTCAAGTCAGCCGCGCTTGACAGAAATAGATGCACAGCAAAAATTACTGGAGGCTAATACCGTTATTGAAGAGACTGCAAAAGCAAAAAAGATATTCCTCGAGAATATGAGCCATGAAATAAGGATACCTATGCATGGCATCCTGGGCATTGCAGGACTTCTTGCTAAAACTTCATTAAGTGAAAGACAGCACAATTATCTTAAATTGATAAAAGACGCTGCCAGCAACTTACTGGTGATTGTAAATGACGTGCTTGACTTGGAAAAAATTGTAAACGGTAAACTGAAGCTGGAAAAAATTCCTTTCAAGATCGTAGATAAAATGTCCATTACTGTCCAGTCTTTTATATACCAGGCAGAGGAAAAGGGTTTGGGTGTAATTTTTCAAAATGCTATTCCGGGCGACCTGGTCGTGCTGGGTGATCCCTTCCGGTTAAGCCAGGTATTGAGTAATATTTTAAGCAATGCGCTGAAATTTACGGAGCAGGGCAGCATTATAATCACAATATGCCTGCAGTTGGCAGCCAGTGATGTGCTTGTTATCGAATGCAGCGTAAAAGACACAGGCGTTGGCATGAGCCCTCAAATTTTAAGTGGTATATTTGAATCAACCCTACAACACAATTCAACCATACTTCGCAAGTACGGCGGAAAAGGCCTTGGCCTGAGTATTTGCAAAAACCTGCTTGAATTGCAGGACGGTGCTTTAAGTATACAAAGCCAGGAAAACCAGGGTTCAACTGTCACGTTCAAGGTTCCTTTTTCAATCAGCGAAGAAAAAATTCCTGAAATCGAATTACCGATGGAAGTAAATTATCTCGGCCTGGGTAAAAAGAAAGTGCTGGTTGCAGAGGAAGAGGGTTTGAATCATTTCATTACAAAGCACATCATGGAATCCTGGGGTTTTGAAGTTGATATGGCAACCGGGGGAAAGCAGGCGCTAATCATGTTGCAGCGCGAACAGTACGACCTGGTGTTGCTCGACATTCAAATGACAGAAATGGATGGGATAGCCGCTACGCGCCGGATCAGGCGGATGAAAGATGCTGACAAGGCTTCCATACCAATCATTGGTTTAACAACCCATGGATTAAAAAATGATAGTGAACTTTACCTGTCGGCAGGTATGAGCGATTATTTATCCAAGCCTTTTTCTGAGGCTAAACTCTTCCAGGTTATCACGCGCAATCTAATACATAATAAAAAAAATTCGAGCAATATGGAAACTAATAAGGCGTACCAGTCAGAACCCATTCCCTTCCCAGTGTTGTATGATCTTGCTATGATCAACGAGGTATCGGGCGGAGATGATGATTTTGTAAAAAAGATGGTTGCGTTATTCATCGAAACTGTGCCGCAAAACTTAAAAGACCTTAACAATTATATGGACTCAGGAGACTGGGACATGGTAAGCAAAATGGCTCATAAGCTCAAGTCAACAATCGATTCCATGGGCATTCATTCTTTAAACCAGGATGTAAGAACAGTAGAGCACACCGCCAAGAAAAAAGAATCGCTTGAAAATATCCCATCACTGGTTCATAATATGAATATCATCATCATGCAATGCATCAAACAGCTGGATGCCGCCATCATGCAGCCTGTAAGATCATGACCTCATTAATTTGTTCTTCCCATTCCGGACTATCTTTCCCAAATTTGGACGGTAGGGCTACGAGCCCGAAGTAATAAACACCTGATTAGCAAAGGTTTGTATAGCAATAAATAACCAGCATGATTTTCCTGTATTTGCTCATAAGAAATATAGGAAAAGTATGAACCGAAATAAAAAACTTTTAATTTTTGTTGTAGAAGACAACCTGATTTATCAGCAACTGATTGCAAAACAGCTTGACTCTTTAACTTACGCCATCCAGTTTTTTACGCAGGGAGAAGAATGTATCAACGCGTTAAAAATTACTTTACCTGATGTAATCGTCTTAGACAATGGCCTGGCTGGTACCATGAGTGGCCTGGAGACCCTGAAGGTAATCAGGTCACTGCATCCTGATTTATATGTTGTGTTGTTCTCTACTGATAAAGCGTTGGATACGCTGGAAAATTATTTAAATTATGGCAGTTTCGTATACCTGGAAAAGAACATCACAGCGTTTGCGCGTTTGAAAGATAAAGTGTTGAGCAGTGAGGTGTTTTCTTCAAAAGTGTGAGGAGGGGGATGGTCAATGGTCAATGGTCAATGGTCAATGGTCAATGGGGAATGAGTTATGAATTATGTGTGATGGGTTATGAGTTGTTTAGTGGCTTTGATACCCTGATAGCTGAAAGCTGATAACCTAAAACCCCTCCGAACTAATCAGCACATTAATGGTTATATATCTTTCAACCATTATGGCAGTATACTCAATTAAAACAGTTCAAAAGATACCGGCTACGCTCGAAAAGGCGTGGCTTTTTTTTTCCAGGCCAAACAACCTGCAGGCAATCACGCCATCACACTTAGGGTTTAAGATACTCTCCCGACATCATGGAGATACCATGTATACAGGCCAGATCATCGAGTACAAGATAAAGCCAGTGCTGGGTATACCGGTTTACTGGATGACGGAGATCACTCATGTAGACAACCAGCGTTTCTTTGTAGATGAGCAACGTTATGGGCCATACTCTATGTGGCATCACCAGCATCATTTTAAAGAAATTGACGGGGGTGTGGAGATGACCGATATCGTGCATTACAAAATACCCTTTAGTTTCCTGGGCGCCATTGCCAATTCGTTATTTGTGCGCAAGCAGTTGGAGGAGATTTTTTCTTTCCGTTTCAAAAAGACGGAGGAAATCTTTGGGAAATGGCCTGGGGGGCAACCTGTAGACATCGAGTTTTAACGGTGCTGGTAACCCTGTGGAAATTCAGCCTGTGGTTGTTTTATGCTACATCGGCCCATCATTTATGGAGCCAACAGTGCTATTTGCTTCTTTGAAAGCGCGCCTAGTTAGATAGATACGCAATATTTGATGACTTATAACTTCGCTCAAGGTTCTTTGCCCGATCGTGGAAACGTTTTATAGTTGCTATGTGTCATCGGATACGGCTCCGTAGGAGCAGCGTGTTTATAGTAAAAAGGTATCAGTAATAATTCGGCTCCGTAGGAGCCACGTAATGGTAATATCTGCTGAACACTGACGACCGACAGCTCCTCAACCCGGCATTCTCGAAATATACTTCTCAATCTGTTTTATCTGGTCTACTATCTGCGGCGTGGTTGGTTTTAGTGCTTTCGCCTTGCGGAAGAACTCTTTTGCGGCGCGAAATTCTCTTTTTGTCATCATGATAGAGCAAAGCTGCAGGTAGGCGGCGGACTGGTTCTCTTTATCTGGCAGGCCCTTTCTAAGTGCCTGGCGAATATAGCTTTCAGCCTGCCTGATATCATTTTTCTGCATATGCAGCATGCCCATCTGTAGTAAACTAGCTCCTTCGGCCTCCTTCATAGGCATGCCCAGGTCGAGTCCTTTTTTCATATTCTTCTCAGCCCCCGCATAGTCTTGTTTCATCATATCCACATTGCCTTTGAGGGTGTAGTAGACGGAGCGGATTGGTTTGTAAAGCAGGTGAGGAAACTGTATGGAATTAAGTACTTTTTCCGCGCCTTCCATATCACCACTTTCCATATATTGTTGAATCAGGCGCATTGGACCGAAAAAAAAGTGGCCGGCAATAAGAATAACACCGGTCAGGTATAGTACGAAAGATGGCCAAAAACCGCTGGTTATATTTATGATGATGGCCCCTACCAGGATAGCGATGCCTACATACAGCCTGTATTTGATCAGTAAATTGTAAAACTTCATAAGCAGATAAAAATGGATGGCAAAGATATGCCGCGGGGCGGAGATTGCGGTGCTGTAAATGATAAATGAAATTTTAGGCGGCGAATTGGCGGAAAACTTTATTTTTGCGGTCCTGAGCGAAAAAGGGGGTGGGTTCTTTTTTTGCCTTTTGGTCCCGTAGTTCAATGGATAGAATAGAAGTTTCCTAAACTTTTGATACAGGTTCGATTCCTGTCGGGACTACAAGAACTTATTAATATATGTTAATATCAATGCTTTATCGATGGATTTTTCATATTGCGGGAACCTCTGCGGGAACAAAGTCACGTCATAAATTAAACCTAAGCTTTTTATCGCCTTGTCTTCATAACGCATCGTTACTGCCTTCAATCCAACAAAACTTACAGAGTTATACTGAATTCACTGTATGGAATCAAGGAGTGTTTGAGCTTTCTCACACCACTTTAGAATCATCAATGAAAGTAGTAGAGAGTATAGAATTTGGCTTATGTAGTCGGTAACTGACAATGCACAGTTTTTGGCAATTAAGAATACACAGCATA
>JBBJOD010000478.1:0-4296 GCA_037721715.1 Chitinophagaceae bacterium
CCCGCCAATCCAGGCTTCGGATACTTTCTTCTGTATAATCGAACAGGTTTTTTTCTACCATAGTCTGTCATTTACTTATCTTAACCGACACTGAATCGATGATTGCCTGTCGTTAACTAAAAGTTTTAGTAATTACCCGGTTGCAAATATATATCAAAGAGGGGAACGATGCTCAACCTGTTTTATACACCTGTGTGCATAAATAATGTAACCAAACCAACGAAATTTAATTAACTATGTTTAGTTATGATGGGAGGGTTGAAATAATATTGCCTGTTTGGAGTTATAGTTATTCCGGTATATTATTTAGACGAATTCTCACCAGAGTAAGTCAGGCGTTACCACTTTATCCTTAAAATCTTTTTTATGAAAAATTTGTTTTTCGTTGTATTGATCGCGCTTTCTGTTCCTGCGCTTGTTTCAAGTTGTGTTCCGAAAAGGCAGCTGCTGGCAGCACAGGCCGCCTTGCAAAGTGCCCGGACCGACAGTAACCTGCTGGCAAATAAGGTTGCGCAATTACAAAAAACCATTGCAGAACTTACACAAAACAGTTCTACGCTTCAGCAAAACCTTAGTAACCTTAAAGATCAGCTGGACGCCACCAATAAAGATGCAGCTGGCAAAATTGCCTCACAGCAATCCTTGCTCAACAAGAGCAAAGAAGAAATTGCCCAGCAACAAAAAAAGCTGGAGTCATTACAGGGACTGTTGGAACAACAAAAGAAAAATGCTGACGCGCTCAGGCAGAAAATGGCAGATGCGTTGGTTAAATTTAATTCGAACGAGTTAACGGTAGCTGTCAAAAACGGTAAAGTATATGTAAGCTTGCAGGAAAGCCTGCTTTTTCCATCAGGAAGTGCGATGGTTAACCCAAAAGGAAAAGAAGCGTTGGGTAAACTGGCTGAAGTACTAAATACCAACCCGGAAATTAATGTAAACATCGAAGGTCATACCGATTCAATACCCATTCGTACACGCTTCGAAGACAACTGGGCGCTGAGTACTGCCAGGGCATCTTCTATTGTTCGAGTACTTACCAAAGATTATAAAGTTGACCCAATAAGAGTAATAGCTTCCGGCCATAGCCAGTACGATCCCATTGACAGCAATGCAAGCACCGAGGGCAGGGCGCGGAACCGCAGAACTGAAATCATTCTCACGCCCAAACTGGATGAATTGTATAATCTTATTAATGGTAGTTAGTTCAGCTTGCAGGTATCAGGTAACGCCGTGGAAGGTGTGATCACCCGTCAGAGCCGGCAGGCACTTGACACAGGTATGGTTTTAGAAAACAGTCAATAAATATATTTTACAGGCGAATACTTCCATCATTGTCAACCGGAATGTTAACAATACTTTTTGCTGCACATACCTGATGCTGGTGTAATTTTCCATTGCTTTACAGGAAGAATGATCACTTCAAAACATTATACCACTACCCAGAATGTATTGTTGGAAATAGCCGGTATCCTTACTATCATTCCAGTTGCGCCTTTCCTGAACCGGTACGTTCCCCCGATAGTGATCGGCGAATGGCATGTAGACCTGATAGTTTCCATCCTGGTGGCTTTTCTGCTGGTGCGGCTGTTGCTGCGCTTGTTCAAACCCCTTATTATTCCAGTATTTATCTTATTGACTCTTCTATTTCTAATCAATCTATTCAACGACCGCTATTCATTCAGCGATGTCTTCAAAGATTACCGTAGTGTGGTAGTGAATAACTGGGGAACAAAAGACACCAAGCAACAGGATTTTCTGAACATAAATCCTTCGTTTTTTTTATCGTATCACGACAAGACGGTCAGGGGCATTCGTTTGAAAGTAAACCCTGAAGATTCGGTGGTAAGAAATTATTCAGTGCGTCATTCACTGGATAGTTACAACGAATATTTCAACAAGTACGGCCCGCTGGTGCGGCAACTGGCACTGTTCAGGTACATCAATAAAAATTTCAGGTATGTTTCAGACAACCGGCGCGACGAATATTTTGCGTCGCCCCGGGAAACAATATTGAACGGACTTGGTGGTGATTGCGATGACCACAGTATCCTGATGGCATCGTGCCTTCAGTCGATCGGAGCCCGGTGCCGTATTGTGCTGATAGAAGGCCATGCTTACCCGGAACTATATTGTGGTGATAAAAAGGAATTTGAGGTTATACAACAAGCCATCATTCACTTATTCAACAACCAGAAAATAACAGAATTTTATTTCCACGAAAATAAGGGCGAACACTGGTTAAATCTTGACTACACCGCACACCATCCTGGTGGGCGGTACCTTAATGATAAAGTATATGCGTTGATTGAATTCTGAGTAGGTTGGCTATCAGCAAAGCTTTCTGCCTTCTGGATTTTCAACTTTTCCCTGGCTTTATAGGGTAGCCATTAAAAAAGAATTGTTACGCTCATCATTGATAGCGGTTCAGAACAGGTTGAACTCATGAACGCCGGCATAAATATCTTGAAACGTTGCATCATGAAAGAACAGAGCCTTTTTAGGAGGGAAAGAACTAGCTTCATCGAATGTTCTTGATAAGATAAACACTAAACTTGTTGCTGATCATGACAGGGATAGACAATATCATAACGATTATGCAAAAATTACTTACCGTTTCTTTTTTGTTCACTATCGCGTTTACACATGCACAAAAACAAAGTGTATTTAAAAAAGATTTTTCTAAACCCGAAGCAACCGAAGTGTGGAATCCTAAGCCTGCCATAATAACTCCCGGCATTGGAACTGCGCCACCATCTGATGCGATAGTGCTTTTTGATGGAAAAAATTTGGACAACTGGGAAACGATTGACGGAAGTGCACCAAAGTGGCTTGTTGAAAATGGCGTCATGACCATCAAACAGGGAACAGTAGATCTGCGAACGAAACAAAAATTTGGAGATTGCCAATTGCATATTGAATTTAAGATTCCTAATGATCTAAAAAGCCTCGGCGTAAATACAAATGCCGGTAACAGTGGGGTGTTTCTACAGGAACGATATGAAGTTCAGATCTTCGACTCCTACAATAACCACACTCCTTTATATGCAAACGGCCAGACGGGAAGCATCTATAAGCAAGTAATACCGATGGCCAATGCGTCAAGCAAAAATGGAGAATGGAATATCTTCGATATTTATTACACCGCTCCCACCTTCCTGGATAACGGAACACTTGATAAAGCTGCTTTCATTACGGTCATTCAAAACGGTGTGCTGACACTCAATCATTTCAAAATACAAGGTAATTCGACTTACATCGGCATTCCAAAATATGAACTCCATGATAAAGCATCCGTTCGTTTACAAAGCCATGGAAGTGCTGTAAGCTTTCGTAACATATGGCTACGCGATATTTCTGCTACGGCACCGTGATCAATTACCGCAATATATTTTGAGGTTTCAATTCTGTGAGACAAGCGCGATGTTTGGGTCTTATGCCTCGCCTTATTGACGGTGCTGTTTACATGCATACTCCGGCGCTTCGCTGACTTTAAAAAAATCCTGTCTGAAAGAACGATCCTGGCAAGCATCCCCCGGTTCTTTGCGATAACGGCAAGCTGATGAACTTGTCCTTTCAGCCAAAGCGCCGCAGGATGGTTGTTCTGGATCGCCCTTCAGGCAGAATCGTGAATTTTTTCTTTGTCATTTCAACAAAGCGCAGTAGGCAGTAAGCAATTGGAAGCATCTTATGCGCTTTAGTTGAAATCTCATGACCTTCAGGGGTTGCCTCCACTTCCGAGATTTCAGCTGAAGCGCGCAAAGAGTATCCATACCAAAATGTCCCTGTGGCCCTCCAAAAGCTGTTATGCTGTGAAAGAAAACAAATTTCAAAAATGGAATATGATGGTGAAGTATCTGCAAGGACCTCGACGCGCTTCGCTGAAAGGACAAAAAAAATTATGATCCTTTCTACGAGAACGATCCTGGCAAGCAGCCCCCGGTTCTTTGCGATAACGGCAAGCTGATGAACTTGTCCTGGAAGGGCATGCAGGCTACACTTCATGAGATTTCAGCTGAAGCGCTCAATGACTATCCTGTGCAAGGTCCTCGCCGCGCTTCGCTGAAAGGACAAAAAAAATTATGATCCTTTCTACGAGAACGATCCCGGCAAGCAGCCCCAGTTCTCTACGATAACGGCCAAACTGATGAACTTGTCCTGGAAGGGCATGCAGCCTGCAATTCAGGAGATTTCAGCTGAAGCGCGCAAAGACTGTCCTGTGCAAGGACCTCGACGCGCTTCGCTGAAATGATTGCTATGGAATAAAATTTCTTTTTTCTTTAAATTTTTAAGCCGCTT
>JBBJOD010000043.1:0-15475 GCA_037721715.1 Chitinophagaceae bacterium
TTTCCTTTTCATACCTGGCAGCCCGACACCTACGAACAGGCACCCACTGCTGTAACAATGGTTTTGAGTGCCATCATGGTAAAAATGGGCGTTTTCGGACTGATTCGTTGGGTAGCACCGGTATTGCCTGTAGGCACTTACTTGTGGGGCGATACTGTTACGTTACTGGCCGTAGCAGGCATGATCTATGCTTCACTCATCGCTATACAGCAAGACGACCTTAAACGCCTGGTGGCTTATTCATCTATCGCACACATGGGGCTGATGTGCGTGGCAGTGTTTGCCACCAATAAAAGCGGGATGCAGGGTGTGATGATACAAATGTTCAATCATGGCATCAATATCCTTGGTTTATGGATTGTAGTCAACGCTATAGAAGAAAAATTTCAAACCAGGAAAATGTCTGAATTGGGAGGAATCGCCCAGAAAGCACCGGGCCTGGCTATCTTGCTTGTTATAGTGGCCCTGGCTAATATCGCTTTGCCACTGACCAATGGTTTTGTAGGTGAGTTCATGATGTTCAACGGCATTTTTTCTTCCACTGTTACCAAGTACAATATCATATTTACCGCCATAGCAGGCCTGAGCATTATATTAGCAGCGATTTATACATTAAATATGATCCAAAAAGTTTTTTATGGAAATACGAATACCATAACTGCCAATGGATCGGATGTTTCGCTCCATATTAAAATTGCACTTATAATGATTGTCGTACTGATTTTTATGGGTGGTATCTATCCCAAACCCATGTTATCAGTAACCAATGACCTGACCGATGCTATTTTAAATCGTATGCACCTCAGGTATTAGTGGTAAATGGTGAATGGTGATCATAAATTGGTCTAAATAAATGTTTATATAAACCTGAATCTGAAAGGAGATTTTGGCCAGCTAAGTATATTATGAATGCAATTATATTGTCAGCTGTTTTGGGTGTAGTGATGATGTTCAGTGGAATATTTTTCAAAAATACTTCTACCGTTAGGCTAATTGCTATAACCGGCATGGTGGCGTTGCTTGGGTTGAATATTGCCGAATTATATGGTGTGCACGTTTTTTTGTTCAATGCCAACAATATGCTGGTATTTAACAGCTTCACGTTAGTTTTTAACTCAATAGCATTCGGCTGTACTTTGCTTTATTGCTGTTTATCCGGACGGGATATCGAAACGGTAGGTACTAATGTGGCAGAATATTTTGCACTCATTTTCTTTGTTTTGTGCGGAGTAAGTATTGCCTCTTCTTTTAACAGCTTACTCATGCTTTTTATCGGTATCGAAATCATATCCATTCCCTTATATATTTTAACCGGAAGCGATAAGAGAAACCTCAAAAGCAACGAAGCTTCATTAAAATATTTCCTGATGGGAGCATTCTCTACTGGGTTGATGCTTATGGGGATCGCTTTGATTTATGGTGCCAGGGGCACATTTTCAATTGAAAGTATGTCTCTAGCTCTCACTCCGGGATTAAACCCTTTGCTCATTGCGGGTTTTCTCTTGTTGATTATCTCGATGTCTTTTAAAGTGTCAGCTGCACCTTTTCATTTTTGGACACCTGACGTATACGATGGCGCTCCAACCGTCTTCACTTCTTTCATGGCCACTATTGTGAAGGTAGGCGCCTTCATTGCATTTCTTCGGTTATTTGATGGCGCCTACGGACAAATGCCGGGGCGATGGCATGTTATTATTTCCGTTATTACCGCCGCTACTTTATTTGTTGGGAACATCACAGCCGTATTTCAACAAAGTGTAAAAAGAATGCTGGCTTATTCAAGCATCGCCCAGGCTGGTTTCATGTGTTTTGCATTATTTGGCTTCAATGAAATGGCCAAAGAAGGGTTACTGCTTTACAGTGCAGCTTACTGCCTGGCAACCATTGGAATTTTTGCCATATTGATACGAATGAAAGACTACACCTTTGAAGGGTTTAACGGCCTGGCAAGGCACCAGCCTTTGCTGGCCGCAACAAATACGATCTTCTTACTTTCACTTGCCGGCATACCCCTGACTGCAGGATTTACAGCAAAATTTTACATGCTTGCCTCGGCAGTAAAAAGCGGTACATATCTCTGGTTAGTGATATTCGCGGTTTTATGCGCCGCCGTAAGTGTCTACTATTATTTTCGCGTGATCCAGGCGATGTATTTTAAAGAAGGCGACACACAATCAATGGTCATTTCTCCCAGTTTCAAATTTGGCCTGGTGCTGATTGCGGTAGCACTTGTTTTCCTGTGCATCTTCCCACAATGGCTGTTTGTTAAGTTGTATTTTTAACTGTGGGCAGTTAGCTATCAGCTCTGAGCTCACCTGGAAATATTTGAAACGGGTGCTTAACTTTTTAAGCAGTATGTCTGCATCCTTGCTGCGAAAAAATAACTTCTAAACAAATTGTATTCATATTTGGATAACAGTAGCCCGAAGAGCGTTTGATACCCAATACCCAATACCCAATACCGGATACCCGAGGCTGACCCCTATAGCTGACCGCTGGTAGCTAATGCTGACCGCCAAAAAAGCTTATATTTAAAGCATGAAACTCCTTGATACCTTATCATTGTCTTTTAGGACCATACGTGCCAACCGGCTACGCACCAGCCTAACAGTAGCAATCATTGCACTTGGTATTGCTGCACTAATCGGGATACGCACCGCCATTGAAGCAATGACCCAAAAATTTACGGAGAGTTTCTCTGCCATGGGCGCCAATGGATTTGTTTTGCGATTCAAGCCGGCCTGGCAGGTACGTTTCAACAAGGCAGTGGTAAAACAAAAAAACGGGCGAAGAGAAAAAAAATCCAATGCCGATAAGCCCATCTCAAAATACCAGGCTGAAAATTTTAAGAACGACTATTCGTTTCCCGCACTGGTAAGTATTTCGTTAAATGGAACCAATAATGCGATAGTATCGTCCAATGGCAAAAAGACAAATCCAACGATATGGGTGGTGGGAGGTGACGAAAATTACCTCGAACTCAACGCCTATGAAATCGCTTACGGACGAAACATCAATATGCTTGATGTGCATTCAGGCCGTAACGTTTGCCTCATTGGAAAAAATGTGGCGGATAACCTGTTTGGAAACGGATTGGAAAAACCAATTGAAAAGATCATTCGGATCAATAACATCTCTTTTCGGGTCATAGGTACTTTGGAACCAAAAGGGTCTACATTGGGCAGAAGCCGCGACGATTTTATATTTACCTCCTATAACACGGCAAGAAGATTTTTTAACACCAATCCCAACTCTTCATTTTCAATTGGAGTCAAAGTAGCCGATGTCAAACAATTAGATGCAGCTATTGGTGAAGGTGAAGGCTTGTTTAGATCCGTTCGTAAGGTTGGTATTACAGAAGATAATAATTTTATCATTGATAAGAGTGATAGCTTTGTGGAGCTGTTACTAAAACAACTAAACTGGTTAACGGGCGCAGCGATAGTTATCGGTTTTATAACATTAATGGGAGCAGCGATTGCATTAATGAATATAATGCTGGTGGCGGTTACTGAACGCACCAAAGAGATAGGCCTAATCAAAGCAATAGGCGGCAAACAAAAAAGTGTTCGTCAACAATTTTTATTTGAGTCTATTATTATCAGTCTGCTGGGTGCCATTTTTGGAATCATTGTGGGTATACTCTTGGGTAATACCGTTAGCATGATAATGAATACCGGATTTGTAGTTCCGTGGCTGTGGGTGGGTTTGGGGATTCTGATTTGTTCCCTGGTCGGTCTGCTGGCTGGTTTGTATCCGGCGATCAAAGCGGCAAGGTTAAATCCAATCGAGGCTTTGAGGTATGAATAGTTTGTGTATCAGTTCTCCCATGCACCGCGGCTATTCGTATAATGCCGGGTCCCAATGCCTTTATGATATCGATTACCCGACTAGTTCATTCAATAATCAACCCATTTAATTAAAAGGTAAAGATCACATCTGGGGGTCGCATTAAGGTTTTATGCAACGTGGTGCTTAGCCCTTACCCGGGTTCAAAATCTGGTTAATCCTCTCTGCCACATCTAATAAATGGTATTTTGCAATTTTATCCTGCGTTACTGCCGCTGCATTGGATACGTCTGCCTTCAGGCTACGGATATTACCCTTCAAAATTGAAATAACGTCTGATTTCTTGTTGTCGATTGTCGGCCCGAAATTGAATAAAACAAATATTGATTGGCCGGCAGTGATTGGCGGGTTAATGATGGATCCGATTTTTTCAATATAAGCCTTTTGAAGATTCCGACGGTATACGTCAATTGACCGGCGCTGGTAAATTTCACTCCAAATGCCCTGTTGAAGTTCCCCAATCATATCGGCCATCGTATAGGCTCTATTGCCTACCGTGGCCTCTGCCCTGATCAATTTTGCAAAAGTACTGTTACTGGTCAGCCTGTTTAAAATTGCTTCCTGGCGGGCACCAATGTTTGCAATGGGATTGTCACCTATCAAGTTTGATATATTCTCATTGATAAGCCATCCCGGAGTAGTGAACAACTGCTTTTGTAAGAATTTCATCGCTTCCTGCTGGGTTGATCGGGATACGAATTCATAAATGGCACCTTCCTGTTCAACTGTTTTGGGTGTTTCGTAGATTCCAGCAATGTTCTTTACTACATGTCCCATATATCTTCCATACTGTTCTAAAACGCCATTGTATTTCTCAGTAAGATTTTTATAATCTTCATTAGGTGTTTTCGTCCAGGTAATGAGGTTAGGAACAATTCGCTGAAGGTTTTTGATACCATAATATCCTGATAGCATGGCATTATCACCCAGGTCTTCATTCTGCGAATGGGGATCGTCCGGATTGGATTCAGTTCCGAACCAGTTACGTTTGTTTTTCAAGCGTTCAATTGTCAGCTTGTTCAAAATCGGAACTTCTTCATCCGCTGACTTTGCGTTAGGCAGCACTTTATAACCCCATTCAATCGCCCATTTGTCGTAGTCCCCAATACGGGGGTACAAGCCTGGAGCGGTGATATTGTCTTCTGGTTGGGCTACATAGTTAAAGCGGGCGTAATCCATTATCGACGGTGTGTGACCGTTAGCTTCAACAAATGCTTTGTCTCTCAGTTTTTCAACCGGTACTGTAGAGCTTGAGCCATAGTTGTGCCGGAGACCTAAAGTATGACCCACTTCGTGAGATGATACGAAGCGAATAAGCTGACCCATCAATTCATCATCAAAATTGATCTTTCGCGCCCTCGGATCTACAGCAGCGGTTTGAACGAAATACCAGTTTCTGAGAAGGTTCATCACATTATGATACCAGTTGATATGGCTTTCTATAATTTCACCGCTTCTTGGGTCGTGCACATTCGGACCGCTTGCATTCTCGATGTTCGATGGCTTATATACAATAGCCGAATAACGTGCATCTTCCAGGCTCCAGCTGCTGTCTTCTTTGTCTGTTGGGGCCAGTTTTGCCTGGATGGCGTTCTTAAACCCTGCTTTTTCAAAAGCGACCTGCCAGTCTGTTACCCCCGCTATCAGGTAAGGAACCCATTTCCTGGGAGTGGTGGGATCGATATAATAGATGATAGGTTTCTTAGGCTCCACCAGTTCTCCGCGTTTGTATTTTTCCAAATCCTCCGATTTTGGTTCAAGGCGCCAGCGGGTAACCATCTGTATCTGTTTAACACCCTGGGGATTTGCATCAAAATCGATATAGCTTCTCGTTATAAAACCAACTCGTTTGTCGTAATACCGGGCTTGCATTGGCGTTACCGGCAATAAAACCATGGAGCTGTTGATTTCCATTGTCAGCACCTGGCCCGAAGAGGAAAGTGCGAACGGAGATGCTGACAGCGCAGAACCCCCGCTTTTGGTATAAGTCTTTACAGTCTTTATTTCCACGTTTAATGGGTAAGTTTTTATACTGACTGTGTAAGATTTATCTGATTGAAGGCTGCCAATCTGGAACGCCGTTTTAATGTTGGGGCCAAAATTCAGCACATCGTTGTCGGTATTCAGGAAATTGGTTATTTCAATAACCGAACCTGTACTGTCCCGGGAGAAGGCGCTGATGTCAAAGGCTGCAATGATAGGTTGTATATTTGAATTCAATACTGCCCGGTACATAGCCTGCGATGTATCTCTTGATATTTCATCAAAATATATTTTTTTAAGGAATAACTTGTTGTTAGGCCCCTTTTCGAAACGAACTACGTTATTGCCGATCTGGTCTCCGGCATATCCAAGGAACTGGTTCCTCATGCCAGCCGCTGCTTTAGATAAGCGGTTCACAACCAGGATATCCCTGCTCAAAACAGAATCGGCAATTTCGAGGAACCATTTGTCTTCTACCTTATGTATATTAAACAGGCCCTTGCTGGTGATCGCTTTGCTGGTAATGATATCCATGTAACTTTTGGGCCCTGTCCTGCTCTGGTTAAATAATCCAGGCGATGGGGTGATGGTAGCGTTAATGGCGGCAACAGTGTCACGCCTGGGGGTAGAAGGCCTTCTTTGCTGTGCAACAGCCGCATAAAATACGAAAAAAAGATATAGGCACAAAGCCGTTTTTTTGAGAGCAGGTAAATACATTAATTCGGTTTTAAATCGAGAGACATAATAAAGTGTGAAGAATTGAAGGTAATTATCATTCGCCGGGAAAATATAATTTGACCGGAAATCGAAATTAGTTGAAAATTATTTTATCTTAACAGCCTGTCTCATGAATTTGTTCCGCTGGTAGGAATGAAAATTGCCTTTTTTGACACATAAGAACAAATCTCAAATCTTTTAACTTTACAATTTTATTTTACTACTTTGACTTTTTAAATAGTTTTTTCCTTAGAATTGTGCTAGCAAAAACGTCCGTATTTAATACTCAAATTGTTTAAACAACTAAAAACAAACCATCATGGCTGAATCAAAACCAATTGCAAACGTTAAGAGCAGTGCTACATCGGTACAACCAAAAAGAGGAAGCAATTTAATTTCATGGCTGGGTCCTATATTATGTATAGTAGGTGGATACATTATCTGGCGGTTTGTATTGGGTGCCGATAGTAATTTCACTAACCCGGATGCGGCGGGTGGTTTTTGGCCAAAGCACCAGGGTCCAAAGGGTAGCTTGCCTAAAATGTATGAAGGAGGAATTATTGTACCTGTTCTTATTGGTTGTTTCCTTATCGTACTTACGTTTAGTATCGAGCGTTTACTTACAATCAGCAAGGCAACTGGAAAGGGAAATATCGCTGAATTTATTCGCAAGGTCCAATACCACCTGGCCAACAAAAATATTGATGCAGCCCTTGCCGAATGCGACAGGCAGAAAGGTTCTGTTGGTAATGTTATGAAAGCAGGTTTGCGGAAGTATAAGGAGATGATAACAGATACTGAACTTGACTCTGAACAGAAAGTGTTGTCTATTCAAAAGGAAGTGGAAGAAGCTACGGCACTTGAATTGCCCATGCTTGAGAAGAACCTGGTGTTCTTGTCTACGCTTGCTTCTGTTGCAACCCTGATAGGTTTGTTGGGAACTGTAATCGGTATGATAACATCTTTCTCTGCCTTGGGTGAAGAAGGTGGTGGTGATGCGGCCAGGGAATTGTCACGTGGAATTTCGGAGGCATTGTATAATACAGCCCTTGGAATCGGAACATCCTCTGTAGCGATTATCATGTACAATGTTTTCACAACAAGGATTGATGCGATTACATATGGCATTGATGAAAGTGGCTTTACATTGACTCAGAGTTTTGCTTCTTTATACAAATAAATATTTTCATGTAGTATTATGGATTTTGATCTTATCGGAATCTTAACTGAAATTGAAATAGTTTTTCTATGCCTAAAGTAAAAGTTCCCCGAAAAAGTACGGCGGTCGATATGACAGCCATGTGCGATGTTGCTTTTCTGCTATTATCCTTTTTTATCTTGACTACTAAATTCAAACCTTCTGAAGCACTGGCTGTGGTAACCCCTAATTCAGTTGCGTCAAAAGTTGCTCCGCAGGATGATGTAGTGTTGATAACGATTGATAAAGATGGTAAAGTTTTCTTCTCCATGTCTGAGGATGCGCCTCGCAGGGAAGTGATAGAAGCACTTAACAAAAGGAAGAGTCTTGGTCTGTCAGAAAGTGAAATGACTAATTTTGAAAGAGCTCAGTTCGTTGGTGTTCCTTTTAGTAAATTGAAATCATTTCTTAACTTAAAACAGGATGATCAAATAAAACAAATTGAAGGAATACCTGTCCGGGACACACTTGATAACCAAATGGTGGAGTGGATTGCTGCTGCAAAGTCTGCTTTCCAGGGTAAGAAGATGAACCTGCTATTGAAAGGAGACAATGATTCTAAATACCCGTCATTCCATGCAGTTATCAATTCTTTCAAGAAGAACGATGAAATGAAATTCCAGATGGTCACTAATCCCGAGAATGTTCCTGCGGGTACCGAACTTTTCAACAAAAACATGTCCAGGGCAACAGAAATGGAATAGCCTTGTCATTTATTTTTTAACTACTAAATTTTACAGCCATGGCAGAAATGGATACGTCGAGTGGCGGCGGGCATAAGAAAGGCCCGGGAGTGAAAAAAGGAAAGAAGATGTCTACAAGGGTAGACCTTACTCCAATGGTGGATCTTGGTTTCTTGCTGATCACCTTTTTTATCTTTACCACTACAATGAGCCAGCCAACCGCAATGCGGCTCTTTCTTCCAAAGGATACTGATAAACCGGAGGAGCAAAACAAAGCGAAAGAATCCGGTGCACTTACCTTGTTACTTGGAAAAAATGATGTAGTATATTATTACGAAGGAATACTTTCTCCGGATGGGGCCAACTTCAAAACCACTTCCTTTAAAGAAATTAGGGAAGTGATCCTGACGAAGAAGCGATCTACCAATCCAAAAGATTTTGTAGTAATTATCAAGCCTCATGAGGAGTCTACTTACAAAAATGCCGTTGATGCATTAGATGAAATGACGATCAATGCCGTTAAGACTTTTGCCCTCGTTGATATTGCTCCAGTAGAAAACCAGTTGATTAAAGCAACAGGAGGATAAGCGTAAAGATTCTATGGAATCAGGAAGGTTTTGAATCTAATAAAAAAAGCTATTATGGAATTAAACAAAATCATGTCTGCCGATATCCTGGATATCATTTTCGAAGGCAGAAACAAAGATTACGGAGCTTACGAGCTACGCAAAACTTACACCCGGCGAATGATTACGGCACTTGTCGCCACCGCTGTAATCATTGCGGTTCTCTTTGTTGGTTACCTGCTGGCGAATAATTACTCAGAATCCGACAAAACCGAAATGGTTGTACAGGACGTACAGTTGGAAGAGATTAAACAGGAAGAGAAAAAGGAAGAACTGCCTCCGCCTCCGCCTCCCCCGCCACCTGAACCTCCAAAGGTTGAAATGGCTAAATTTACACCTCCTAAAATTGTAAAGGATGAAGAGGTAAAGGAAGAAGAAAAGCCACCTGAAGTAGAGAAATTGGAAGACACCAAGATCGGTGCTATCAACCAGGAAGGTATAAAGGATGAGGGTATAGTTGCTCCCCCGGTAAGTGATGCGGGAAAAGGGGTTATTGAAGCACCGAAGAAAGATGAAGAAGATTATGACAAAACTTTTACGAAAGTTGAAATTGAATCCTCTTATCCTGGTGGACCCAGTGCATGGATGCGTTACCTGAACAAAACATTCAGGTATCCACAAGAGGCGCAAGATAATGAAATACAGGGTACCGTAGTAGTTCAGTTCATCGTGGACAAAGAAGGAAACGTGAGTGATGTAGAAGCTGTGACCGGTCCTACCAATGGTGGCCTGAGAGATGAAGCCATCAGGGTAATAAAAAAGAGCGGTAGATGGGATCCTGCTGTGCAGAATGGGCGTAAAGTAAAATCCTACAAGAAGCAACCGATCACCTTCAAATTAGAAGCTGAATAATTCTTCTGAAATTTAATGCAAATCCTCTTCGTAACTGAAGGGGATTTTTTTTTGCCGTTACCCTAATAAAGCAATAAACTTCCGATGTAAATTGCCCTCACAAAATAGTTGACTGGAATGATGAACAAGCTCTCAGGTTGGGATGATACTATTGTTGCACTGGCCACTCCCCCTGGTCTTGGCGCCATTGGTGTTATACGTTTAAGTGGAAACGATGCTATACGGATCGCCGACCTGCTTTTTCCGTCAAAAAACCTGCTATTGCAAAGTTCGCACACCCTACACGTTGGATTACTAAAGAAGGAGGAGGTTATTCTGGATGAAGTAGTGATTTCAATTTATAAAGCACCGCGTTCTTATACAGGCGAAAATGTGATAGAGATATCCTGTCATGGCTCACCTTATCTTCAGCAACAGGTTATCCAGGCATGTATTGACAAGGGCGCCCGTTTGGCAAGACCGGGAGAGTATACCCAGCGGGCGTTCCTGTATGGTAAAATGGACCTTACGCAGGCTGAAGCAGTAGCCGACCTGATAGCAAGCAATACCAGTGCTTCGCACAGAAGTGCACTCACCAATATGCGCGGTGGATTTTCGCAGGTGCTAAAAAATTTGAGAGAGCAGATGATCAGGTTTTCCGCTCTTATTGAGCTTGAATTGGATTTCGCCCAGGAGGATGTAACATTTGCAGACCGTTCAGAACTATATAAACTCGTTTCTAAGGCAAATGAAGATATTTTAAATTTACTGGAGTCCTTTAAATTAGGAAATGTAATCAAAAATGGCGTTCAGGTGGCTATTGTGGGAAAGCCCAACGCAGGTAAGTCTACACTTCTCAATATTCTTTTAAATGAAAACAGGGCCATTGTAAGCGAGATCGCCGGCACTACCAGGGATACCATTGAGGAAGTATTAAATATGGGTGGTGTATTGTTCCGACTGGTTGATACAGCCGGCATTCGGGAACATTCCAGCGGAAGTATCGAAAGCATGGGAATTGAGAAAAGCATTCAGAAAATGCAGGAAGCTGATGTAGTGGTTTATTTATTTGATGTGAATGAAATGGAAGCGCGGGAACTGGCAGCGATCGGTGCCCGACTGCAGGAAGAAGGAAAACAATATTTGCTGGTAGGCAATAAGTCGGACCTTGCCGGCGAAGCTTTTACGAAGCAAACTTATGCTGGTATACCGGGGGTAATTTTTATATCAGCGAAGGCCAATCAGCATATTAACGTTTTAAAGCAAAAACTGGTTGATATGGTGTTAGCCGGAAATGTACAAACAGAAGGAACTATCATTACAAATACAAGGCATTACCATGCTTTGCAACAGACGAATAGCGCACTGAATGATATTTCGCGGGCCCTTATTGAGCAGATACCTTCGGACCTGGTAGCCCTTGATATTCGAAGATGCCTCCAGTTTTTAGGAGAGATAACGGGAGAGATTACTACCGAGGACCAGCTGGATTATATTTTTAGCAAATTCTGTATCGGAAAGTAGCGGTACAACTCCAATTAACGCCATTTTACTTTGCTTAATCTTATGTAATGCATACCTATATTTAGTTACAGGTGTATGCCATTATTTAACCTCATTTTTATTTTTCTATCATAATTGTTTGTACCTTCCTTGAAGTTTAGGGTGCGGTACATATTATGCTGGAGAAAAGAGAGATTATGTCAGTAAGAGTCAGTATATGTCAGTTAATGACAGCTGTGTGCACTACCTGGCATTCAAGTAAAGAATTTATGAGTAGTAACATCCGCATAAATAAGGTATGTCAACATTGTAACAGGGTATTTATAGCAAAAACAACTGTGACTAAGTTTTGCTCAGATCAATGTGCCAAATCCAATTACAAGAAGAGGCAGAAGGATGCCCGGATAGAAGAGTCGCAGGCTGATACAGAGCGTCAACTAGCAGAGGGTAAGCTCCAAACCGTTGGCACTTTAGTAAATGGTTCAGCAGAAATGGTGGGAATAGGCGGCCTTTCAGCTGTAACCGGGTTAAGTGAACGGACGATATTCCGGTTAATCAAAGATCCTGCTTTTCCCAGGGTTAAAATCGGGAAACGTTTGCTGTTTAAAAAAGATGCTGTTATAGATTATCTGACTTCTAAATATGGAAATATATGAGAGGCAAAATAAGGGAAAAGAAGTTAACTGACGGAAAGCTCAGTTTGTATATTGATTACTATCCACCTGTCTGCAACCCTCAAAAGAAGGTCCACACACGAAGGGAGTTCCTGAAATTATATGTTCAGCCTGATCCAAAAACAGCTTTTCAAAAGAAGCAGAATGAACTGAACAGGGAAATTGCTGAGAAGATATTTATAAAGCGCATGAAGTCATTGATGCTGGATGAAAACAACCTGTATAATAAAGATGTGCTGGAAGGCGATTTTTCAATTTTTGCAAGGGACTACGTGCACAACAAAGCAAGATCAGATAAAAACGTAGAGCATTACAAAAGCGCCCTGAAATTCCTGCAGCGTTTTGCAGGTGATCATGTAAAGTTCCGTGCTATTGATGAATTTTTCCTGGAACGGTTCAAAGAATATTTGCTGACTACCCACTCACTGCGTTCTAAAACATTGAACCTTGACAGGAATACAGCAGCTTCCTATTACGACAAGTTCTGCAATGTAGTGGAGAAAGCTTTTATTCAAAATTATCTTGTCAGCAATCCGACGTTAAAAGTTGAACGGATCAAAAATGTGGAAGTAGCCAGGCAATACTTAACTGGTGAAGAGATTGAAAAATTAAAGCTGCATAAAGTTGATGATGATACGGTTTACCGCGCTTCCATGTTTGCGATTTTAACAGGCCTTCGTTTTGGAGCGATAAAGTCTTTAAGATGGAACGTTGGAGTATTCGAATGATCTTGCATCCTGGTACTTTTATTTCATTGATCCCAAGCCAAAACGTCCGGTAAAACATTTTATCAGTCAACAGGCAGTTGACCTGCTTGGAAAAAGAAAAGGTCATAATGATCTGGTATTTCCTGATTTAAACTATTCAAGAACCAGGGATAAGTTAAGAACCTGGTGCCAGATGGCCGGCATTAAAAAGAAGATCACTTTTCACTGTTTCCGTCATACATATGCTACACAACTGGTGGCAAAGGGTGAAGACATTTATATCATCAGTAAAATGCTTAACCATAAACATGTAAAGACAACCCAGCTTTACAGCAAAGTGCCTGACCGGAACAAGGTAACAGCGGCACACAAGCTTTCTATTTAAATAATCTTTTTAATTACAAGTTTATGAAAGCAGGATCAAACAGAACAATTGAAGATCGCCTGGAGGATATTGAAAAAGGAGTACACCATGTTAAAATGATGCTTACGGAATTTCTAGGCAGCCACCCCAAAAGCACTAATAATGATGAAGGTGCTTTAATGAATGTAAAAGATGTCGCAAAATTCCTGAAAGTGGAAACGGCCGTGGTGTACGCAGCCTGCAATAAGGGTGAAATCCCCTTTCTCAAAGTAGGCAAATTGTATAAATTTAAGAAAGCTGATGTGCTGAAGTGGTTGGAAAAGGACAAGAACAACAAACTGATCGACGTAGAGGAATATGTAAATAAGTATTTGCAGAAGAACACGCTAAAAGGATAGGAAATAACGAAGTGTTGAGTACTTGCCAGAATACGGCTTGGTTACCCGGGCTCAATAATTCGCAACTGTTCGGAAATTCCGAACCATTCAGTAGGAAGTCAAAAGCATGATAAATGGAAGTTAGAAGCAATTCAACCTGCAAAAATGATATTTCTATTGTTTAATAGACTTTAATGAAGTAAATCAGATGTAATTAAGTATGGAAAGTAATAAGATTGAAATATATCAAACACCAGATGGCAAAGCCTCAATTGAAGTTAAGTTGGAACATGATACAGTATGGCTCAACCAGATCCAAATGGTGGAATTATTTCAGCAGAGTAAGCAGAATATTAGTCTTCATATTAAGAACATTTTTAAAGAAAATGAGCTAATTGAGTTTTCAGTTGTCAAGGAATCCTTGACAACTGCCACAGATGGTAAGAAATATAAAACAAGATATTACAATTTAGATGTAATTATATCAGTAGGGTACCGTATTAAATCTCAACGAGGAACGCAGTTTAGAATTTGGGCAAATCAAATTCTAAAAGATTATTTGACAAAAGGTTATGTAATTGATGCGAAACGTTTTCAGGAACAATCCCGTCAATTAGAGGACTTAAAGCAAACCGTAAAGCTGTTAGGCAATGTAATAGAAAACAAGGTGTTAAGCAGCGATGAAGCAACCGGGTTACTAAGAATAGTGACAGATTATACCTACGCGTTGGATGTGCTTGATCAATATGACCATCAGGTATTGCAGATTGATAATACTACCTCAAAGGAGTTATTACAGATCACCTACCTGGCCGCCATGACAGCTATTAAGGAGTTAAAAGATAAATTTGGTGGAAGCACTCTTTTTGGCAATGAAAAGGATGATTCTTTTCAGGGTTCACTGGCTGCTATTTATCAGACCTTTGGTGGGCAGGATCTTTATCCCAGCGTAGAAGAAAAAGCCGCAAACCTGCTTTATTTCGTTATAAAGAATCATTCTTTCTCGGATGGAAACAAACGCATTGCAGCCTTTCTCTTTGTGTGGTTCCTGGAAAAGAATGATGTCCTATACCGGTCAGATGGTTCAAAGCGGATAGCAGATAATGCCCTGGTGGCGCTTACATTGATGATTGCTGAAAGCAAGCCGGAGGAGAAAGATATGATGATAAAAGTGGTTGTAAACCTGATAAACTTGAAAAATTAAAAAGCGTTATTTTAAGATCATAATTTGTGACCTTATAAAAGGTAGCAAAAATTCTTGAAGCTAATTATTTTAAATTTAAAAAGTGAGCAGGTTTATTTTTGTTTTGAACGGTTAAATAAAAATGTATGAAATTAAGTGAGGTATTCCCTTCCTGACATTTGCTGTAGAGACAGATCATGCAAGGATAGAACAGCAGTTCCGCCATTATCATTCCGCTTACCAGTCCCAATTCCCTTACTGGAGCATTAACGCAACACGCCGGAAGCTGATTGGTCATTTCTGGTATGCTGCTGTTTTTAAGTATTTTTTAATACTATACACCCTGGCAGTATCCATTACATTCCTGATAAACGCTACATGAACTGAATGCAGTGTTAAAGCTCTATAATGTAGTGGCAGACCGGGGCACTGAAGATTCAAGAACATTTCAAAAGCGTGGTCTCGTTTATAGGGTGCTGGATGATAATGGTAACAAGATTGGTGCACCAATAAAGGCAAGTGCTTTCTATAACAAACCAACGCTGAATAACCTGGAAAAGAAATTTGTGATAAATGATGTAAGGAGGCAGGAACACAAGCAAAGGGTAAAGGTTGCAATTGATTATGCATGTCATTCAATTTGATAATTTATGAGTACTAACATTCGCATTAATAGGGTGTGTCAACATTGTAGCAGGGTGTTCAAAGCAAAAATAACTGTGACAAAGTTTTGCTCAGATCAATGTGCCAAATCCAATTACAAGAAGAGGCAGAAGGATG
>JBBJOD010000479.1:0-4290 GCA_037721715.1 Chitinophagaceae bacterium
TTGGAAATAAGGGGCAGGGAACACCGGCAATGGACGGAAATGAACGAACCATGTGGATTTTTGAACCACATGCAGCAGAAGGTGTATTTGAGGACCTGGTAAAAGAAAATAAGATAAAAGTGTTGCGGGATGAGTGGCTGGATCGTGAAAAGGGAATTAAGAAGGATGAAGGTAAAATTGTATCTATGCGCACTTTGAGCGGGAAAAACTTTACTGGTAAGATGTTTATTGATGCAACATATGAAGGAGACCTGATGGCCTCAGCGGGTGTAAGTTATCATGTCGGCAGGGAAGCAAACAGTGTTTATAATGAACAATGGAATGGAGTACAAACGGATGTGTTTCAGCATAAGCACTATTTTATGGCTAATGTTGACCCATATAAAGTGGCGGGCGACCCTTCCAGTGGACTTCTTCCACTTATATCAACTGAAAAACCAGGTGTAAAAGGAGAAGGGGATAAAAAAGTGCAGACCTATTGCTTCCGGATGTGCTTGACCAACAAACCGGAAAACAGGGTGCCTTTTCCCAAGCCGGAGGGTTATGACCCGGCACAGTACGAATTGCTTGTAAGGGTTTTTAATTCAGGATGGCGCGAATTGTTTGAGAAATTTGATTTAATCCCAAACTGGAAGACCGATACCAATAATCACGGACCTTTCAGCACCGATAATATAGGAATGAATTATGACTATCCGGAAGGATCTTATGAAAAACGTAGAGAGATTATCAAAGAGCATGAAACTTACCAGAAAGGACTGATATATTTTATGGCAACAGATCCCAGGATTCCTGCAGACATGCAAAAGCAATTAAATACCTGGGGACTAGCTAAAGATGAGTTTACGGATAATGGCAACTGGCCCCATCAGTTATACGTTCGCGAAGCCCGCAGGATGATCGCCGACTATGTTATGACAGAAAACGAAATTCTGTCAAAGAAAGAGGTTCCAAATTCCATCGGCATGGGATCTTATACTTTAGACTCCCATAATGCGCAGCGATATGTAAAGGATGATGGTTTTGTACAGAATGAAGGAGACATTGGAGTGAAAGCACCAAAGCCTTATGGCATCGCTTATGGTGCCATCGTACCTAAAGAATCTGAGTGCAAAAATTTATTTGTTCCTGTTTGTTTATCCAGTTCACACATTGCATTTGGTTCAATTAGAATGGAGCCTGTATTTATGATCCTCGGCGAATCTGCCGCCACTGCTGCAAGTATGGCAATAGATGAAAAAATAAATGTGCAACAGGTAAATTATGATAAACTTAAAGCACTTTTATTAAAACAAAATCAAAAGCTGACATTAAATGATTAATTAAATAATACTTGGAAGGAAAAGGCAAATTAAAGGATAGTTGAAAAAACCGTCGCTTTGAAAAATCAACTAGTTGGTGGTAATTTGAAAACAAGATAAAATGAAAAAGATTGGATTAAAATGCTTTCTATATACTATTTTAAGTATAGGAAGTTACAAATCGGAAGCCCGGTTTAAAGAACCCTATTCACCAAAAGCCAATACTTATACTGTGGATGTCTGCATTTATGGTGGCACTGCAGGTGGAGTGATTGCAGCTTATACTGCAAAAAAATATGGAAAGTCTGTTATACTGATTGAGCCGGGCAAAATGTTGGGCGGAATGACAACAGGAGGTCTGGGGCAGACAGATATCGGAAATAAACAGGCTATCACAGGCTTATCGAGGCAGTTTTACCAGAAAGTAGGTAAAAAATACGGGGTTGACGAACAATGGACATTTGAACCCCACGTAGCTCAGGAAGTGTTGGATGAGTATATCAAGTTGGGAAATATAGAGGTGCTATTTGAAAAGCAGGTTACCAAGGTAAATAAGAAAGGTCAGGTGATACAATCTATCCTGGTTAAAGATCCTGAAAACAAGAACACAGCAACCCTGGTTGTCAACGCAAAAGAGTTTATTGATTGTACCTATGAAGGCGATCTAATGGCGTTAGCTGGCGTTTCGTATGTAGTGGGAAGGGAGGATAACAAACAATACAACGAAACGCTCAACGGTTTTCAGTTACCAGAGTACTTTAAACAATCAGGTAAACACCAGTTTCCTGATGGTGTAGATCCGTATAAAACACCAGGGGTACCATCAAGCGGACTTTTGTATGGAATTAGCACAGAAAAGGTAAAACCAACGGGATCGGGAGACAACAAGGTGCAGACCTACAATTTCCGGATTTGTCTTACAGACAGTATTGAAAACAGCATTCCTATTAGCCGTCCTGCAGATTATGATTCTACCAGGTACGAGTTACTCATCCGGCTTTTTGCAGCTCAACCGAATATGAGGAAAATAAATGATTACTTCATCTGGAGCCTGATGCCGAATCGCAAAACTGATATAAATAACAGGGGCGGATTTTCAACGGATATGATCGGGGAGAATTATCGATGGTCTGAAGGTAATTATGAACAGCGGAAAAAAATTTTTAATGATCATTTTTCCTATACCAAAGGACTTTTATACTTTGTAAAAACCGATAAACGCGTTCCCGAACAGATACAACAATACATAAACAGATGGGGTTATCCTAAAGATGAATATAAATCTTTTGGAAATTTTACTCCTCAGTTATATGTGCGGGAGGCTCGCAGGATGGTGGGTGAATATGTAATGACAGAGCATAATTGCGTTGGAAAGGAAAAAGTAACTGATGGAATTGGGCAGGCGGCATATACTATGGATAGCCATAACATTCAGCGTATAGTGGTAAATGGGATGGTTAAAAACGAAGGAAATGTAGAAGTGGGAAATTTCCCGCCTTATCCTGTTTCATTCCGTTCGCTCACCCCGAAAAGAAGTGAATGCACAAACTTGCTTGTGCCTGTTTGCTTGTCTTCAAGTCATATTGCCTATGGATCTATTCGTATGGAACCCGTCTTTATGGTGCTTGGTCAATCCTCTGCGCTTGCTGCCTGTATGGCAATTGATGAAAAGGTGGCGGTTCAGAAGATCAATATCAATAAACTGCAAAACTTGCTACAGTCTGATCCTTATCTTGAAAGGATAGCTAACTGATGATCTTAAGGAGCATTTTATTAAAATCAGGTATGAACACGAACCATATATCATAGAAAATCATAGGAGGTTTTCTATACTATATTTGCAAGTGGATAAATGGGTGACACTTGGATGATTAGGGAAAAAGGTACAAGGTTTGAGTTCAGAAGTGTTAGAAAATGAGGCAAATAGGCAGGTTAAAAGTTACCCGACAACATTACTTTCAAAATCGTTTGACGAATTAAGCAACATCTATTCCCAAAAAATAGCAAACAGCAGGCAAAAGAATATACAATGCACACTGCCTTCGAATATGAGCTTCAAACTTCCCTGGAACAGAACATTTGAAGCAGAGGTAAATTTTGATATGGTCTGCTGTAGCAATTGACAAAATTAAAAGCTCAAATCAAGGCGGAATAAGTTAAGAATGAATCCAAGCTCATTGTATCTACTCGTGCCTCTTTTCTACCTTGTTCGTCAAACCTAAGCTGGCCACTTTGTTTCAACCCCTTGCTTTTGTATAAAGCTTTGAAAGTCTTGAAGCAGGTTTTGTTTTTCGCGCACTTCTCGTGGAATAACTTTATTATTAATTGCGTAAGCCGTTAATAGTCCAACAGCTTCACCGATACTCCATTCAACCGGATGGAGGCGGTAGCATCCATTGGTTATATGAGTAGTTCCAATATTTTTATTTGCCGGCAGCAGGTTATCTTTTTGTTGAGGAAGTAAGGCACCCAACGGAATTTGAAAAGGCAACGAGTCGAAGTCAATATAATTATTGCCACCCGTGCTGGGGTGTAAATCAATATGGTAACTGCCGACACCTACACTATCATAAAAGTCTTCGCTTTTTTTGGCTGCTTCTTTACCGTTTGCAAGCGCCCGGTTTGCTACTCCAACATGTTCTTCCTTTACTGTAAAAATTGCTTTAATCCGGCGCGACTCGCGTATGTAGGGATACTTTGCCAAACCATCTTCTGTACCCATAATATCTTTTCGTAAACGCAGCCCCGGCCATCCAGAACCACCTCCGGCCCTTAGTGCTTCTGTCTGTAGCCAATAAAGTAACGACAAGCTTAATTGCTTTGCACGATCAACGTGGTGTTTAAATTTTTTTTCGGTTGCTCCAATAAGATTGCCTAAAACATAATCATTTTGAGGCCAGTTAACAAGGCTGATATCTCCTCCATAAAAGCCGGGTTCAAAATTTTTTTTATTTAAGATTCGACGGTAGTTCCATAAGTTAAGAGAGTC
>JBBJOD010000480.1:0-4289 GCA_037721715.1 Chitinophagaceae bacterium
TAAAAAGGAATACCTAAGCAAATATGATTTCGCTATCACGGAGATAGATGGTAAAAACCAGCGTTCATTACATGCACATAAACGCGTTGGCTTCAAAGAGGTGGGCAGGTACGATGCTCCCGGAAACACAGAATGGGTCATTGTGTTATGGAACTGGAATGATATTGACTGTGAGTCCCACCAGTGTTAGTTGTCAAAAGCCAGGCATGTAGTTCGTGGTTTCCATCATGCATTCTAATCAACTTTGTCCTTTAGCCAAGCACGTAGATATCCGGTTATTGTTGGCTTCATAAGAGACCGATAATCAGTTCCTATCATCTATGTATCACTTTTTTTATCCGGCCGGATGATAAGCCTTAGTGTAGGGTCATTTGTGACAAAGCTCCAAAACCAGTTGAAAGCCAGCTTAGCTTTATTTCTAAAGCCGGCAATAGGAATGATATGAATAAATAGCCACACCAGCCAGGCTAAAAATCCTTTAAAGAAACCCTTAGGAAGGTCTACAACTGCTTTGAATTTTGCAATTATTGCCATGCTTCCTTTGTCATTATACACAAATGCTTTCATGACCTTGCTTTCTGCCATATTTTTAAAATTACTTGCGAGTAATTTACCTTGCTGGATGGCTACCTGTGCTAACTGGGGATGTCCGCCAGGGAAGTTTTTATCTGAGGCCTGGAAGCACTGATCCCCGATGGCAAATATGTTGGCAGTGCCCTCAACTCTATTATATTCGTCTACCCGAATCCTTCTGCCACTGGTGAAAGATTCTTTGGCCAACCCCGGTGCCTCCCTGGCGACAACCCCCGAGGCCCATACCAATGTTCCGGTGCTGATGCTTTCGCCGTTGGCTAATACTACCTTATCATCTAAATAATCTTTTACAGCAGTGTTTAGGAATATCTGCACACCTAATTTTCGCAATACGCTGTAAGCTTCCTCCTGTGATTTCTTGCTCATCGGGCCCAGCAAAGTTGGGCCGGCATCTACCAGGTAAATTTTTCCTACTCCAGGCGTTGCCTCCGGGTAATCTTTCGATACAATATTGCGACCCATTTCAGCGAGCATTCCCGCTATCTCCACACCAGTAGGACCACCACCGGCAATTACAATACTTGCTAGTTTTTCCTTTTCCTGCAAATCTTGAGACCGAACCGCCTTTTCAAGAGTCAATAAGATATGGTTCCTGAGATGCAGCGCGTCGTCGATTGTTTTCATCGGTAACGCTTTTTGCTTTACATTTTCGATCCCAAAATAATTGGTCTCAGTGCCAAGCGCCAATACCAGGTAGTCATAGCTTAATGTGCCCGTATCCGTCTTAATGGTATTGGATGCCATATCGATGTTGACCAGGGAACCCATATAAAATTTTAAATTGGCTTTTCCCTGGAACATCCGCCGGAATGGGTATGTAATATTAGAGGCCTCGATAAATGCCGTAGAAACCTGGTAAAGTAAAGGGGGAAAAAAATGATAATTATTCTGGTCCACTATCGTCACCTGGTAATATGGATTACCTTCCAGGCTTTTGGCAAGGTTTAAACCTGCGAAACCGCCCCCAACTATAACAACTTTTTTCATTGTAATACCGCTTTTAATTTGCTAAACACTCCCGTCAGTTTGACTGGATGCCTATCGTCCTGGTCATGAAACAAAACAATTCTCTTTATGCGCGACCTGTTACACGTCTTATGTATAGTAATTACACTTCATAACAGAAAGCCATTCGTTTTGTTTGTAAATGACAGTTTATGCGCCTAAGATAATGATATCCTGTAAAGAAATAACCTGGATTCTCCGGTTGCTTTTTTTAGGGAGTGTAGTGGCAAGGCGACATTCATCCTGCATGGCTGGCTATAAAAAACAGACAATTTTGCTAAATAAAACCAGGCGACCGCAAACATCATTCAAAAAAATGCTGAACTTTCCAAAGTACACATGTTATCCTCAACAATATGATCAGATATTTCTTAGCGGCAATGGCTGTACTTCCGGTATATGTTTCTGCGCAGCAATTAGCCACTGCTGAAATTCAAAGGTGGCAGGCAATGGCAAAACGCGTTACCATTATACGTGACAACTGGGGAGTTCCACATATTTATGGTAAAACAGACGCCGATGCGGTTTTTGGATTGATGTATGCTCAGTGTGAAGACAATTTTAAAGGCATTGAGCTAAATTACCTTTACCAGCTGGGCAGGCAGGCAGAGGTAGACGGCGAGGAGGTTGTTTACCAGGATCTGCAGTTGCAATTGATTGCCGATACGGCTGAAGCGATCAAAGAATACAAGGCCAGTGCCGTCCCTTTTAAGAAATTGCTGGAAGCTTTCGCCGATGGTATCAACTTCTACCTGTATAAACATCCTGAAACGAAACCAATGGTGTTCCAACGATTTCAGCCCTGGTTTGCGCTGATGTTTACAGATGGAAGTGTATCTGCCACTGTAACCGGCGGTATTAACCTGGGCGAAACAGAGCAGTTCTACTCCGCAGGCCCTGAAAAATCCGTGACATTTTTGAATTACGACCATCAGCCGGAGGACAGGGAAACCGGCTCAAACGGCTTTGCGCTTGCCCCGCAAAAAACCACTACTGGCAACGCCATGCTTTACATCAACCCGCATGTTCCATTTTATTTCCGCCAGGAAGTGCATATCGTCAGTGACGAAGGTTTGAACGCTTACGGTGCAGTTACCTGGGGACAATTTTTTATTTACCAGGGTTTTAATGCGCATACAGGCTGGATGCATACATCCAGCAACGCCGATGTAGGAGACCTTTATGAAGAGAAGATCGTGAAAATAGGAGATCGGTGGTTTTATGAATACGAAGGCAAATTAAAACCTGTTCTTTCGAAAAAGGTCTTTATCGGGTATGTACAGAATGGCCAGCGGGTCATTAAGCAAATTACCGGTTATCTTACTCACCATGGGCCCGTCCTTGCCAGCCGGAATGGCAAATGGCTTAGCCTGCGCGCCAACAACCGGTCGTATGATGCGCTCCTGGAGTCCTGGCTAATCACCAAGGCCAACACGTTCACCGAATACAAAAAAGCCATGAGCCTGTTGTCTAACGGTACCAATAATACCGTTTATGCAGATGACCAGGGTAATATCGCTCTCTGGTATGGCAACTTTATGCCGAGGCGTGATCCCAAATTCGACTGGACGATACCGGTAGACGGTTCTATCATGGCTACTGAATGGAAAGGCCTACATAGCCTCGATGAAATAATTCACCTTTACAATCCCATTACCGGGTGGATACAGAATTGTAATGCCACCCCTTTTGCCGCATCAGGATGGGCAAGCCCGGAAAAAAGCAGTTACCCGGCCTATATGGCGCCCGATGGTCAGAATTTCCGCGGCGTTCGTGCACTGCAACTTCTCAGTCGTCCGGGCAAGATGTCACTGGATGAGCTGATCAGGAGCGGTTACGACCACTACCTGGCAGCGTTCGATGTGTTGTTGCCTTCCCTCTTTAACGCCTATGAACAAGCGCCCGACTCTATCAAAGTACAACTCGAAGAACCCGTTTCCCTGTTGAGACAATGGGATAAAAAGTCTGCAGCGCTTTCGATACCTACTACACTGGCTGTTGAATGGGCTACCCGTATGATGGATGGATTGCCTCGGGCCGCCAGTTCAGAACAGGCTACCTTCCAGACAGAACGCACCAACATTATGCTAAAAACAACCACGCACCAGCAACAATGGCAGTTTCTCCTGGACGTGCTTTCCAGCCTTAAAAACCGCTTCGGCACCTGGAAGATACCCTGGGGAGAAATTAACCGTTACCAACGTAGTTCTGACGGTATTTTCCGGGACGACCAGCCCAGCCTTCCCGTCGGGTTAACCGCATCTGCCTTTGGACAGCTACCTTCTTTTGTGAGCCGTACCCACAACACTAAAAAACGCTATGGCTATTCTGGAAATAGTTTCATTGCAGCAGTGGAATTCGGGCCGAAGGTTAAAGCCAAAACCGTTATTACCGGCGGCCAGTCTTTCAACCCTGCATCTGCCCATTTTACCGACCAGGCTGCCATGTACATTGAAGGCAAATTCAAAGACGTATTGTTTTACAAAGAAGATGTACTTAAGCATGCTGAAACCACCTATCATCCTGGTCAATAATTCTCCATTAGCTGGTAAAAGCGCTTAATGGATACCTGGTGCCGTTCGATTCCTGATGGATACAGAGGAGCATTCTCAGGTACCGGTAACAAGTCGCTTGCTTAAACGATCTTAAAAATTATAACCTTGTTTTCAATCGGAATAATTTAACTGAAC
>JBBJOD010000481.1:0-4280 GCA_037721715.1 Chitinophagaceae bacterium
CCTGTTAAGGTTATGGGCAAGCGCCTGCAGGCCCGTTTCTAACATGGACGGACGCAGTATATTCAATTCTGCGCTCAGGCTATTCATCATCTTCACAGATTTATTCAACACTTCCTCCGGAAAGAAATCACTGTTGGTGATAGAATTAGTCAAAATTTCGTTGAAACCAGCGCCGGTAAGATACCCAGCCACTTTTTCCTTGTAAGCAGATCTTATGTGATCATCTACTGATGGAGTTATTTGTATGGCAGTAGGGATTTCGATATTATCATAGCCGTCAATTCTTAATATTTCTTCAACTATATCTGCGGGCAGCGAGATGTCCGGTTTACTAAATGGAACTTTTACCCTCATTTCATCAATGCCTTCCTTAATCATTTCAAATCCTAAAGCCTCAAGAATCTTCCTGACCGCATCCTGGTGGTAGTTTTTGCCACTTAGCTTTTTCAGGTAATGGTACTTTACCACCACCTCTGTTTTTGTTTTAGGTGCCGGGTAAACATCGACTATTTCAGAGGCAATCTGGCCCCCGGCTATTTCCCTGATAAGAAGAGCAGCGCGTTTAAGAACATTTACCGTGTTAGAAATATCAACCCCCTTTTCAAATCGCGCCGCCGCATCGGTCCGCAATTGGTGACGAAAAGATGTTTTGCGGATCTCCGTGGGACTAAACCAGGCGCTTTCAATAAAAATATTGGAAGTAGAGCCAGTGATACCACTATGTAATCCGCCAAACACACCAGCAATAGCCATTGCCTCTTCGGCATTACAAATCATTAAGTCCTGCGCAGAAATGTTACGCTTCTTTTCATCCAGTGTTAAAAAAACAGTATCGTCAGGAAGATTTTTGACAGTTATTTTGCCACCTTTGATAGCGTCTGCGTCAAATGCATGTAATGGCTGGCCGGTTTCATGCAATATGAAATTGGTGATGTCAACAATATTATTAATAGGACGCAATCCGATTGCTTTCAATCTATCCTGCAACCATTTGGGAGACGCCGCGATGGTTACCCCTTTAATACTTACCCCCGCATACCGCTGGCATGCTTTGGTATTTTCTATGCTAACGTTGATGGATAAACTAGTGTTGTCTGTTTTGAAAGTATTGCTGAAAGGTAAAATGGCCTTAAGCTGTTTTTTGTCATGATGAGTAAGATAAGCGCAAACATCCCTCGCCACACCAAGATGGCTCATTGCATCCATCCGGTTAGGCGTTAAACCGATCTCCAGGATGGTATCTTCATAAACCGAAAAATAGGAAGCAGCCGAAAGGCCCGGTTGAACATTGGCAGGCAAAATCATTATTCCCTCATGGCTTTCACCCAGGCCTATTTCGTCTTCGGCACAAATCATCCCCTGGCTTTCGATGTTACGAATTTTAGCAACTTTTAAAGTCAACGGTGTTCCATTGACAGGATAGATGGTGCTGCCCACTGTAGCAATTACCACCTTCTGTCCAGTTGCTACATTGGAAGCACCGCATACTATTTGCAAGGGCTCTTTGCTACCTGTATTTACCCTGGTAACTTTTAGCTTATCGGCATGTGGATGTTTTTCGCACGAAATAACCTCTCCAATCACCAGGCCTTTGAGGCCCCCCTGCACCGACTCGTATTTACGCATGCTTTCAACTTCCAGTCCTATTGAAGTTAAGATCTTTGACAAACGTTCCGGTTCAGTTTTTACCGGCAAATATTCACTAAGCCAATTGAAACTAATGGTCATGAAGTGTACTTCTTATTTTAGAATCGTCAAAAATACGGAAACTACCTATAACGAATAGTAAAGAACCCGGGAGTAATGGAAGCCGGTTTTAGCCTGTTAGTAGTTTAACAGGGCTTCTGCTAACATTTTCCCATTTTCTAAGGGCATCAGGACGCATTGATAATATAAATTTTTTTAATGAGTCGCAACTGTATTGAATAATATGACCACAGAAATGATAAATAAATATCCCAAAAACGCCAGAACTCCATCCTGTGGTTTCATATACCTGGCCAAATATTTACCCTTAATTTTTTTTGCACTCCAAGTGTTAATATTAACAACAAACCGGCGTAAAACTTATTTACATTGTGAATTACTTTACAGATAATGAATAATAACCGGGCTTCGATGTGGACAACTATGTTAACTACTTCGTAATAAATAATAAAATAGATTTTGTCTTTTTTGGGCACAATAGAAGTTTATATTCGTCCTCCCAAGAAAATGGGGTAACGATTTGTTCACGAAGGCATAACAATAATTTAATAAGCGTTTGACTTCAGGGTGGAGGAAATCTGTACGAAACAATAATGAAAACTAATCTACTCTTTGCTACATATGGACCTTACTAATCTAAATAAAGATCGTAAAAGCCTCCGTAAAAGCTCTGTCGAAATGAGCACGATGGTTTACGGAAAAGTGCCTCCCCAGGCAAAAGACCTGGAAGAAGCTGTACTTGGCGCCATCATGCTAGAGAAAGGCGCTTTTGATGCTGTAGTAGAAATTTTGAAACCTGAATGTTTTTATGTAGAAAGTCATCAGCGTCTTTATAGAGCCATGCAGGGCCTGGCTCAGAAAAGTCAGCCCATTGATATTTTAACCGTTGTGGAAGAATTGAAAAAGCGGGAAGAACTTGATATAGTGGGTGGGCCTTATTACGTAACGAAGCTTACAAACGCTGTTGTTTCTTCCGCTAATATTGAAGCGCACTCCCGAATTATTCTGCAAAAATTTATTCAGCGTGTATTAATCCGGATAAGCGGAGAAATCATTGGTGATGCGTATGAAGACAGTACAGATGTATTTGACCTGCTGGATGATGCGGAAAGTAAACTGTTCGAGATCACCAATAACCACCTGCGTAAGAATTTTGACAGCATTGACACTGTGCTCGTAAAGACCATACAAAGGATTGAAGATCTCCGCAATAAGAATGAAGACATTAGTGGTGTGCCGTCCGGGTTTAAATCACTCGACAGAATTACATACGGCTGGCAACCTACCGACCTGATTATCTTAGCAGCCCGACCTTCAGTTGGTAAAACTGCTTTTGCACTAAACCTTGCAAGAAGTGCGGCGCTGCATCCAACCAAATCTACCGCCGTTGCTTTCTTTAGCCTGGAAATGAGTGCAGGTCAGCTTGTGCAAAGAATTCTCAGCGCCGAGAGTGAAATTTGGCTGGAGAAGATTTCGAGGGGTAAACTGGAAGAGCATGAAATGAAACAGTTGTACGCGAAAGGTATTCAAAAACTGTCAACTGCCCCCATCTATATAGACGATACCGCAGCATTGAATATTTTTGAATTAAGGGCCAAATGCAGGCGTTTAAAAAGTAAACACAATGTAGGGTTGATCATAATTGATTATTTGCAATTGATGAGCGGCACCGGTGAGAACCGGAATGGAAACCGGGAACAGGAGATCAGTCGGATATCAAGAGATCTTAAAGGCTTGGCAAAGGAACTCCAAATACCTATCATTGCACTTAGCCAGTTAAGCCGTGCCGTAGAGTCGCGAAAAGAAGGAAATAAGATGCCCCAGTTGAGTGATCTGCGTGAGTCAGGCGCAATTGAACAGGATGCGGATATGGTGATGTTCCTTTACCGCCCGGAATACTACGACATAACGGCCAACGAGATGGGTGAGAGTAATAAAGGGGAAACCCATGTTCGCATAGCTAAACATCGCAACGGTTCTTTAGAAACCATCAAGCTGCGTGCGTTGCTACATATCCAGAAATTTATAGAAGACGATGATGGAACCCCTGGGGGGGGCAACCTGCCTTCCGGTGGCAACTGGAGGCCAGTGGAAGATGTGGATGGCCCTAAATTGTACATACAGGCCGGAAGCAAAATGAATGCTCAACCCTTTGACGACGAAGAGACGCCATTTTAAGATATTAAGGCCACCATTCGAACAAATTATCCCGGAATATCCGGGCTTTTTTTTACCAGGTACCGGTGGCACATCCATTAATTGATTGGGCATATATACATTCAGGTGCAGGATGAACGATTAATAACTAACGTTTATGAACCTTCCATACTTCTACGTACCCAAATTATCGGAAAACGCTGAAATCACAGTACTACCTGAAGACACTTCTTTGCATATAGTGCAGGTTTTACGTATGAAGCAAGGTGAGCGATTAATGCTCACAGACGGTAACGGAAAATCAATGACCACCGAAATCATTGCTGCCGATAAGAAAGCAGCAAAAGTACAGCTGCTTACCAGTTCAAAAGATCAGCCTTTTGGAAGTAAAATACTTATAGCCATTTCGTTAATAA
>JBBJOD010000482.1:0-4276 GCA_037721715.1 Chitinophagaceae bacterium
CAGCAATGAATTATAAACAATTGTAGCTTAAGTCAACGACATTGAATGGTGAATGGTGAATGGGAGGTTGTAGAGACGCCATGCTGGCGTCTGGCAGGGGTATATATAGCGGAAAAACATACATACTCAATAATCGGCTGCGTTAGGAGCCCCCTTTCAATCACGCATCGTAGGTCATTTCATAACCCAGCAGGAAGCTGTGCCATCTCATAACCGCAGTTGTTGCAACGATACAGTTGCTTCACTTCCTGTTCCTGCCCATTCACTAATAGCGACCTGATTTTACCCAGCAAGGAATCATACCGCGTCGTAATGCTAACAAAGACCAGAGACGGGTGCCTGCAATTGGGACAATCAACCGTTTCCAGGTACAGGCGGTCCGATTCATGAAGCAGTTCTACAGCCTTTTTTACACTCCTCTCTTCAACCATTAACTTCATTCCTCCGAGGGCAGGACTTAACAACGGGTCTATGGTTACGGTAAACTCATCTTTAATATGGCAATTGATGCCGGCTTCCTCGAGTAGCGATCTTTCAAGATTGGCGTTGATATAATTATCATAGGCACGTATAGAAATAAATCTCATAGCCGGTGAATTGTTTAACAATTGACTGAATAACTCAGGACCAGTATCGCCTTTTTAATTGGTTAATTGTTAAGCATAAGTGGCATCACAAGGATCAATAATTCTTCGTTTTCATCGTTTTCAGTTGGCTTAATGATGCCAGCCTTAGTGGAGGTAGACAGGTCTATATTAACCTCAGTGCTATCGGCGGCGTTAAGCATTTCAATTAAAAAGCGTGCGTTAAAAGCGATGGCGAGATCCTCTCCGGTATACTGGCATTTCATTCGTTCGTTACCTTCAAAAGAAAAATCAACATCCTGAGCTGCCAATTGTAACTCGCTACCTTGTATGTTTAATACCACCTGGTTTGTACTCTTATTGCTGAATACGCTTACCCTGCGTAAAGCACTTTGGAAGTCAGCCTTATTCACGGTCAGCTTGTAAGGGTTATCAAGTGGTATCACCACTTTATAATCCGGAAAGCGTGCATCGATCAACCGACAGCTCATCTGCGTTGAACCATGTTTCACAAACAGGTGGTTGTTGTTGTAATTCAGCACCAGTTCGTCTTCGTTATCCGGAATTGCCGACTTAATAAGGTTCAACGGCTTTTTAGGCACAATAAAAGAATCGGTATTTGGGCAGGCAACATCTGTCCGTTTGTACCTGATTAAACGATGTGCATCTGTAGCAACAAATTGTATATAACTGGAATTAAGATCAAAGTACACACCCGTCATGGCAGGCCGGAGGTCATCGTTACTTACAGCAAACAGGGTTTTGTTAATTGCCGTTACCAGCGCTGTCGCGGTCATAGTAAATGATGTAGTGTCGTCTGCAGCAGGTTCCTTGGGGAAATTGTCTGGATTTTCACCCATAACTTTATACTTCCCATTATCAGTAGTTATTTCAATGGAGAAATTTTTGTCGATATTGAAAGTAAGCGGCTGGTCAGGTATATTCTTCAAAGAGTCCATCAGGATTCTGGCGGGTATACAAATTTTCCCATTTTCCTTTGCTTCTATATCCAGCTCTATTCGCATAACGGTTTCAAGGTCTGTAGCTACTACGATCAACCTGTTTTTATCAACTTCGAATAAAAAATCTTCCAGGATAGGAAGAACCGTGTTAGCACTTATAACGCCATTGATATGTTGTAGCTGTTTCAACAAAGCAGAAGATGATACGATAAACTTCATTTTATGAAGAGATTAAAAGATTTGTATGGAACGAAACTACTGATTTTTACTTAAAGCAAACAGGATTTAGCCAGTTTCAAAAAGGGTCTTCTGAAGCTGGCTGTTGCCCTTTTTATGGAGTTTCAACTGCGGCTCTTTAATTGAAGTTGATGGTAAAAGTATACAAACTCATTGAATAGAATAATGCCCCAGACAGATATGAAGGAGGGCAGGCAATTTGGAATAATCATTCCCCTGGCTGATCAGTAACAAAGAATTTCATTCAAATTTGCAGGGTGAGTTTACCATTCAGACAATCATTGAGTCGCGAACAGGCTCTTCAAAAGATAAAGCATTATTGTGCCTACCAGGAGCGCTGCCACCAGGAAGTTAAAGAAAAATTATACGAGCTTGGCTTATATAAAAAGGACGTAGAAGAAGTAACGGCGCAGCTTATCGACGAAAATTACCTGAACGAAGAAAGATTCGCCATACAATACGCCGGGGGTAAGTTTCGTATCAAACATTGGGGACGTATAAAAATAAAATATTCATTAAAGCAAAAGCAGGTCAGCGAATACAATATCAAAAAGGCGATGACGCAGATAGAGGGTGAAAGTTATATGCAAACCCTGGAAAAGCTTTGCCAGGCAAAATGGGAAATTTTTAAGAACGAAAAAAATAGATACGTTAAAAAACGCAAGACGCAGGATTACCTATTGCAAAAGGGCTATGAAAGCGACCTGGTCAGGGAGGTCATCAATAGTATGCAGGACGATGAGAAATAAAGCAACAAGTTGCAACAACCGGTGGCCTGCATTTTTACTGCTTAGCATTTACTAGCCAAGTGTAAAACAGGAAATGCTATTTACCCGCAATATTTTAACTTTACCCGATAAGTATTACAATGAATTCACTTACCCTTACGATAATTCAATCAGATCTTCATTGGGAAGATAAGGCAGCCAATCTTCATATGTTCGAAAATAAGATCAATGCCATACGAGAGAAAACAGAAATGGTTGTACTGCCGGAAATGTTTAATACCGGCTTTACGGTGAAGCCCGAATTACTTGCAGAAAAAATGGATGGACCCACCTTGGAATGGATGAAGCGAATAGCAGCCGAAAGAAGGATCATTTTAACGGGTAGCCTGATCATAGAAGAAAACGGCAAATACTATAACCGCCTGGTTTGGATGTTGCCGGTAGGCCAATTCGGGTATTACGACAAACGTCACCTTTTTGGATTTGCAGGAGAAGATCAGCACTACACTGCCGGCAACAAGCGGCTGATTGCTTCCGTTAAAGGCATTAAATTAAACCTCCAGGTTTGCTATGACCTGCGGTTCCCCGTATGGGCTTCGCAGCAATCGTTTGCCTCCCCGCTGCTCAGGAAAAAAAGGGTTTCCAATTTTGATGCTTACAAAGAAACCGAACACCCGGAATACGATATACTTGTATACGTGGCAAATTGGCCTGAAAGACGAAAGCTTGCCTGGACAACACTTCTACAGGCCCGGGCCATAGAAAATCAATGCTATGTAGTCGGTGTGAACAGGGTCGGAAAGGATGGCAATGGATTATTATACAGCGGTGATTCCATGGTTATTGATCCCCTGGGAGAAATCTTGTACCAGCAAACAGACCAGGAAGATGTTTTCACCATTACATTACATAAAGACCGGGTGGATGAAGTGAGAAATGAATTTCCTTTTTGGAAAGATGCAGACCATTTTATAATTAATGTAGACGAAACAGAAGAATAACAGCATGAAGACAGCCTTTTATAACTGCACCATCTATACCGGACGGCAAAAGCTAATCAACCAGGCTATATTAGTCGATGATGATATCGTGAGCGACCTTGTTACCGAATCGGTTATACCTGCTAGTTATACCAAACAAGATTTGGGGGGAATGAATATCGCTCCATCTTTTATTGATTTACAGATCTATGGTGGAAATGGAAAATTGTTTTCGCATGAACTGTCTGTAGAATCGTTGCAATCAACACATGAATACTGTTTAGGTGGTGGAGCGTATTATTTTATGATCACCATGGCAACGAATACTATTGAAAATTTCCTACGGGGAATTAAAGTCGTCAGAGCTTACTGGAACATGGGGGGAAAAGGCTTACTCGGCTTACATCTTGAAGGCCCCTATATCAACCCGGTAAAGAAAGGTGCGCATGTTGCGAGCTGTATAAAAAAGCCAACCATTGATGAAGTAAAGATGCTGCTGGACAAGGGTACCGGTGTTATAAAGATGATGACACTGGCGCCGGAAATGTGTGACGAAGCTGTTATACGATGTTTACTTGAAAAAGGTATCCTCGTTTCGGCCGGGCATAGCAACGCTACCTATATGCAGGCATCAAAAGCTTTCAAAAATGGAATTCCGGCGGCTACGCATTTGTTCAATGCGATGTCAGCCTTTCAAAGCCGGGAGCCTGGAATGGTAGGAGCTATTTACAATGATAGTAAAGTGGTGAGCAGGGTGGTATGTGATGGCGTTCATGTTGATTTTG
>JBBJOD010000044.1:0-15415 GCA_037721715.1 Chitinophagaceae bacterium
GCCAACAGGATGGGTACAAGTGTGCGAGCAACAATTTCCGGAGGCAGTAACGGCACTATCACAGGCAATCTTACTGCCAATGGACAAATCAGTTTGAGCTCCGGCATGATTACAGGTAAAGTGGCTGTACCGGCACCTGCAAATAGTAATTATACCGGCCCGGCTCCGGCGGGCGGAGTAGTGACGACTTTTACCCTGCCCACAATGCCTTCCATACCTAATAATACCCCATTCGACGATCAGGTGGGTACTGCCAACATAACTAATACTCAAACCATCTCTCCAGGAATTTTTCGCAGACTGGCCTTAACGGGAAGTAAGACAATTACTTTTAACGGACCAGGAAACTATATTTTTTATGAAGTAGACAATGGTACAACGTCTAACAAATTTATTTATAACTTTAAAAATACTTCCACCGGAACCATCAACATCTTCATTATAAAAGATGCCCGGTTGGGATTGCTTTCTGTTAGCACAGTGAACGGAAATTTTCCTTCCCGCATTTTTACAGAAGTACATGGCAATGGCTCCACTTTTGCAGGAAATTCTTTCGATCTCCGGGGCCCTAATTCCATACCGAGCGGCAGCTATGTCTGGCTCGGAATGTTTGGGCGCCGAATGGAGGCATTTCCATTGACAACACCCTTCCTTCATCCAATCCCCATATTATCGGTGCGCTATGGAGTGGTAAACGGGTAACTACAAAAAATGATTTGAGACTTGTCTACACGGCTCCAGCAGCAGCCCCTGGTTATGTAACTCCTTATTATCCGCCACCGCCATCGGGAAAAGTGTCACCCGCCAATAATGTAATTGGTGCAGAATTGTTTTCATTGTCTCAATATTCCGCACCCATTGCTACCATTTCCCAAAACGAAATTTTTATATTGGATGGCGCTGGCAAGGTGATGATAGAAGTGGTCAGCAAAATAGCTAACGACAATACATTAAAGACGCAATTAAAGGCTTTAGGGATGACGGATACAGTAAACAATGGTCCGCATACGTTTGTCATTACGGGCTTTATCCCTATCAGTAATTTAGTCGAGCTCAACAGCAATGCACGAATTCAATATGTACGACCACTCTATCCTGCCATTTCCAATGCCGGCCAGGTAACAACGCAAGGTGATACTACCATGCGTTCAAATAATGTAAGAACGAGATTTGGAGTGGATGGAAGCGGAGTAAAAATCGGGGTGATCTCCGATAGCTATAATTCCAAAGGAGTAGCGCAAAACGATGTGGACGAGGGAGACCTTCCTGGTATTAAATCGAGCGGGCAATTGAGTGAGAATCCGGAGCCTGTGCAGGTATTGGCCGACTTGCCACAACGCGGCAACGATGAAGGCAGGGCTATGCTGCAAATTGTGCATGATGTAGCACCGAAATCAAAACTGGCATTCCGTACCGGATTTTTAACTGCCGGCGATTTTGCAAAAGGCATTCAGGACCTGGCTTCCCCCACCCTGCCTGGCGGACGTTGCGATGTAATTGTAGATGATATCACCTATATAACAGAACCATTTTTGCGCGACGGAGTCGTAGCGCAGGCGGTTGATCAGGTGGCGGCGCAGGGAGTAACGTATTTTTCATCGGCTGGTAATTTCGGAAGTAAATCGTATGAGGCTGTTTTCAGCGGCGTTACCAATACGTCCCTGATACCTACTGGGCAGATTCATAAGTTTGGCAGCAGTACTGGTGACATATATCAAACCGTGAATCTGAAGCCGGGTTCTTATACCATCGTTTTACAATGGAACGATGAATTTCATTCTTTAGGAAGTACGAATGGGGTACAAACCGATATGGATCTTTACCTGGTTGGTGCAACGGGTTTCACCTTATTTGGTTTCAACAGGAGCAATCTGTTTGGCGATCCATTTGAAGTTTGTCCATTTACGGTATCAGAAGAGACGAATGCAAAGCTCATGGTAGTGAGAGCTTCCGGTACCGCTAATGTGCGGTTTAAATTTATTATCTTCCGCGGAGAGGCAACCATGCAGGATTTTCAAACAGGCACTTCCTCCATTGTAGGCCATCCGAATGCTGAGGGTGCTATTGCCGTTGGTGCTATGCTGTATGCCAATATTCCGTCCATCACGCCGGTTTGGCCGGGGGTGGCCTCCTTCTCATCAAAAGGTGGAACACGTATTACGCAAAACAATATCACTTTGCCACCACGGAATAAACCGGAACTTGTTGGGCCAAACGGAGTAAACACAACCGTAAATCTGGGCAGCGCTACGTTTAATGATGGTGATCCCTACCCCAACTTCTTTGGCACATCGGCCGCTGCACCCCATGTAGCTGCGGTAGGTGCTTTACTTATCCAGGGGCGAAAAAAATTTAATTTACAACCTACGGTTACTCCTGCAGAAATAAAACAACAATTAATATCATCCGCAGGAAAGTTTTCTTACCTGCCCGGCAATTTTTCTTTTGAAGGTGGCTTTGGTTATGCCCAGGCAGATTCGGCAATGGTCCAGATCGCTAATGCAAGGCCCATCATATCTTCTCTTGAAACAGTAGTTCCCGGAGCTCAAAATGGTACCCAGCCTTTCGAGGTAAAAATAAAAGGCAGGTACATCACGGGAAATACACAGATTTATTTCTCTGGAAGTCCGGTTGCCACCACCGTGTCAGCAGATAAAACGGAAGTAACGGCTACCATACCAGCAATCACAAATGGCCAAGACCCTGCACTGCAGTTATATAATCCTCCTAAAAGCCCTAGCCAAATAGATGGTGGTTTGTCTGAGGCTTTGCATTTTTTTAGTTCAATCATTGATATTACCGTGCGGGCCCAAAATAAAAGCCGGAAATACGGACAAAGCAATCCTGTTTTTACTGCAGAAGTTCTCTATAATGGGGTACCCGTGACAAACCCGGACACATTAGCCAAACTAAAACTGAATGGCAACAACCTCAGTTTTACTACCATTGCTACATCCGCAAGCAGCGCTGGTTTGTACGGCCTTTTCCCTGTCCGTACCACTCCGCTTGCAAATAATGATCCTCTATTGACAAACTATGGATTCACCTTTGTTTCCGGCACCCTTTCGGTTGGAAAAATGCCTTTGAAAATAACGCCTAATAACAAAACGGTTACATATGGAGAAGATATTGGCCCATTTTCCTACACCTACGAACTTGATCCATCCAGTCAAACATCTGCCACATTAGTTGACGAAGCAAAGGCCTTGCATACAAAATACCTTGCTAACAATGGGTTGATCGTCTTAAATGGATCTAATCAGAACTCAGCGGTTTCCCTTTCTGATTTAGCGAACATGAGCACAATGGCAAGTTTTCAGTCAGTGCGAAACGCAAGAAAATTTGTATTGGAAAACGGCCAGGTGAAGCCTTTAGTAAATGATATAGACCCTTCACTGATCGGTAGTCAACGGTTTTTTGTTGATGTATCGATTGCATCTTTACAGAATTATAAACTGGATTCTGCGAGGTCACCACTGGTTCAACCGGGCTCTATTCCCAACGCCCGCGGTTTTCTGAATATAAAAGCATTGATGAACGGAAACGCAAGAGCCTCACTCCCTAACGGTCAGTTGCAGGCCATGGTGAACGGGCAGTTGTTGGCCATGGTGAACGGACAGTCAATGCCAATAGTGAACGGTCAGCTAATGGCCATGGTTAACGGACAATTGCAGGCTATGGTCAATGGTCAGTTATTGGCTATTGTTAATGGGCAGTTAATGGCGTTAGTAAATGGGCAATTAGAAATTGTTCAAGGCCTTACTTTAGTAAATGGACAATTGCAGGCCCTGGTAAATGGCCAATTACAGGCTTTAGTAAATGGGCAATTAAAGGCAATGGTGAATGGTATTATAACAAATATTTCTACAACTGATATCAATTTAGTGAATGGGCAATTGCAAGTAATGGTGAATGGCCAATTACAGGCTCTGGTGAATGGCCAGTTGCAAGCGCTCGTTAACGGCCAGTTGCAGGCACTGGTCAACGGTGCAGGTGTAGCGGTTTCAAGTGTAAGGCAATTGGCAAACGGTCAGTTGCAGGCCTTGGTGAATGGAACATATATACCAATTGCCAACGGCCAACTGCAGGCTCTGGTCAATGGACAATTGCTTGCCATGGTAAATGGACAATTAATGGCTGTGGTAAACGGGCAAGTGTCATTTGTTGTTTTTCTTAACGGCCAGTTGCAAGCGTTGGTGAATGGACAATTACAGGCTTTAGTCAACGGTCAGCTACAGGCCATGGTCAATGGCCAATTACAGGTAGTAAATAGCTATAGCATTACCAATGGGCAACTGCAGGCACTCGTAAACGGTCAAACATGGGTATATGCAAATGGGCAATTGCTTGCACTGGTAAATGGGCAGCTACAAGCCCTCGTTAATAACTTTGATGTAAGCGGAACCAGTAACAATGCAAAAACGCTGGTAATTGTTGACGGGGACGACATCACCCTTCAATCAGGAGACATTGGCGCTATGTTCGCAGTGAATATGATAACGGGTCTTGATGCCGGTATTCAAACATTGATACCGGGCGCATTTGTAAATGAGAATTTTGAAGTCACTTATGGGTTTGGACTGGTCGAGATTTCGAAGGCTTTAATAACAGCCAAGCCAAACGATACAACCAGAGTGTACGGCGAAGCCAATCCGGCGTTTACTATGAGCTATTCGGGTCTGAAGTATGACGATGGTGCAAGTGACATCACCACGCCGCCTGGTGCCACTACAACGGCTTCGGCCAATACAAGTGCGGGAACTTATCCGATCATTATCGCAGGAGGTAGCACCACTAATTATTCCTTCACTTCTTACCTGCCCGGCACTTTGACGATTACAAAGAAGGCGCTTATTGTAACGGCCGACAATAAAAGTAAACTTGCCGGAAGTGAGAATCCACCACTCACCATTACGTATAACGGATTGGTAGGTGATGATACAAAGGATTCTGTTTGTGTTCCGTATGTAATACCGCCTTCTCCCAAAGTAATAGAACAACTATACAGAACTTCAACCTACACGGACATTAAATTAAACAACGGCCCGAACTTCATAAATGCCACTCCCGGACAAGTAATAACACTCACGGGTCATAGAAATACAGTGTATAATAACCCATCTAACTATTGCCCCGGTTGTATTACACAGTTATACATAGGTATGATGAATGCAACTGGATCAGGTAATGTATTTACGAATTGCTATGACGTAAGCCTCGGTAACTTGACAGCGCCTGGAAATGCGCAGGCAGCCGGCCTTAGTATACAGTTCCCTGCACCAACAGTACCTGGTGTATATTATATAACGCAGGTTTCCAGCTGGGAATTTAAATGTTACGACCGTGGCTCCGGCAATCCGGGCAACGATCCGAATAATGCAATAGCGGTAGTAGTAGTCAATGTTTCTAACGAAAGCATCACGGCCGGCACAGCGGCTAATGCGGCATCTCCTGCAGGGAGCTATCCGATTATCTTACAAGGATGTGATACGTACAGCCCTAACTACGCGGTAACATTGCAGAATGGCACTTTATCGGTAACAAATATTAACGCCGGAACGGGCATGACACCACGTGTTACAATGGGAAGTGTGGTCAAAGAAGTTTCTCTAGCCGACAAATTATATCCCAATCCCGCGTTGTTGAGGGTAAGGCTGGAGCTTGCCAAAGATGTGCGACGAACAGGAGACATCCAGGTATATGACATGGTTGGAAAGTTATTCAAACTACCGGTACAAAGAATAAATGAAAAAATTTATGATATCGATGTTTCAGCATTATCGCCGGGTGTTTATTTCATTAAAGCAAAATCATCAGGCGCTTTGAAGACTTTCAGGTTTGTAAAACTGTAGTATCCGACAGGAAAGTTGCCTGTTAATTTTCGGTCTTTGTTACTTTTATTATAAGCCATTTAAATAAGGCCTTTGTTATGAGTAGGCAAATAAATTTTTTACTATCGCTGATTTTTCTATCCTGCTTTACCGTACACGGTCAAAGCAAGCCAGGCACCGATACCGCAACTGTGAACGCACTCATAGAGCAAAGCAAAGGTTTAATTGGAAACGACTCCGCGAAAGCACATAACCTGGCAATTGAGGCACAAAAAATGGCTAGCAAAATACGCTATCATAAAGGCGAAGCTTATGCGCTTAAAAATATAGGCATGTTATATTATTTAAAGGGTACGTATGTAGAAACGCTCGATTACTGGAACCAATCGTTAGAAATATTTCAAAATTCGAAAGACGATATCGGCATCTCCAATATGTTGAACAATATAGGGGCTATCTATTTCAACCAGGGAGCAGATGCGAATGCACTTGACTATATCCTGAAATCACTACAAGTTGCCGAAAGGATAGGTGATACCCTGAGGATGGTTTCTGCGTTGATAAATGTCGGCAATACTTACCACAATAAGAAAGACCCGGTTGCACTCAATTATTTACTACGAGTGATACCTCTGGTAGATAATAATAAAAACACCGAAGCATATATAGTCGCTACCGGAAATATTGGTGAAATTTATCTCGATAATAAGGACAATGCCAAAGCCTTTGAATATTTCAATAAATCCATTACAGCCGCTGGCAATACATCTTCAGCAGCGTTTTCCTATAACGGGATCGGTAAAATCAAACTCAAAGAAGGAAAGTTTTCAGAAGCACTTCAAAATCATCATAAGGCACTTACACTGGCTGAAAAATTTGAGGATAAACTGCAGGAGGTGCGTGGCTTTAGAGGAATTGCTGATGTTTACCTTGAGACGAATAAGACAATTCTTGCCATCCAGTACTACAACAAGGCAAGAGTGGCTGCCGAAGAGATGGACGATTTAAAAGTTGAATTAAAAGATCTTTACCATGAAATGGCATTGGCTTATAAAAAGAGCGGGAATTATTCAGATGCCTTTTTATATCAATCCCTTTACTCCGATCTGAATGATACGCTTTACAACATAGAAAGCAAGAAGAAACTGAATCAACTTCAGTTCGATTTTGAACTTTCTAAAAAGGAAGTAGAAATAGATTTAAAGGAAGCCAGTATTAAATCGGAAAGACAAGTACGATTGGGATTGACTGTTGGATTGGTATTGATATTGATCATAGCCTTTATCATTTACCGGCACTCTTTGCAAAAGAGTAGGGTTAATAAAATTTTAGATAAGCAGAAGGACCAAATTGAAAATTTGCTGCTAAATATACTTCCCAAGGAAGTAGCCTACGAGTTGCAAACCAGCGGTATTTCAAAACCCAGGCAGTACGACGAAGTCTCTATTTTATTTACTGACTTCAAAGGATTCACATCCATTGCTGACAAACTATCTCCCTCAGAATTAGTGGAGGATTTAAACGAATGTTTCATAGAATTTGACAGCATCATGGAGAAATACAATCTGGAAAAGATAAAAACAATTGGCGATTCGTACATGTGCGCCGGCAACCTTCCTTCTCCGGATCCTGACCATGCTTATAAAATATTAAAGGCGGCGTTGGAAATACAAGCCTTCATGGAAAAGCATAACCTGCGCCGGGTTGACAAGAGATTGCAGCCATGGGAGATAAGAATCGGATTACATGTTGGGCCGGTAGTAGCCGGGGTTGTTGGAAAAAAGAAATATGCCTACGATATATGGGGAAGCGCTGTTAACATAGCAAGTCGTATGGAAAGTAATGGCACACCAGGAAAAGTAAATATTTCAGCCAACACCTATGACTTAATAAAAGCTCGCTTTGACTGTACACACAGGGGAAAACTAAACGCAAAAAACCTGGGCGACCTGGATATGTACTATGTTGAAAATGAAAAAGCCCAAACAGGCATACCAGAACTAATTGATGGGTTCAAGGAAGAGCTACCCCACGCGGCGATAGTAACATTCAAAGGAAGTTAAGTGCTTTGCTTTTAGTCTTGCTTTGTAAAACGAAACGAAGGCTGTTTCTTTTTAAAACTTTATGTTAAGGCTAGCTGAAGAAACCTGAGAGCTTTAAGCTTTGAAAACAAACGGAGAGCTATTGTGCCTTGGAAGAAACCGATTTTTCATTTAACAAACGGAGCCTTTTGCATAATGTTTTTAATATACCTTTTGTAATCTCGGTATTCACCATCATAATCTCATAAAACGGCTCCTGCTCAAGCTTCAATAAAATACATTCTTCTAAAGTAGTGGCGCTGGCAGAGCGTGCTTCTGTATCAAGTACAGACAACTCTCCCACTATTTCGTTATCACCCAAAACAGCCAGTGCATGCTCGCCAAGGTGAATAAGGATCTTGCCCTTGTATATAAAATACATGCAGTTACCAATATCACCTTTCGAAAACAACGTTACACCGCTTTCCAAATAAACTTCGTCCAGTATTCCGGCCAATTCAATTAAATCCGCTTCCGGTGTATTGCGGAATATTTCTGAAGAATGTAAAATCAATACTTTTTCGATTAATAGCATCCAATTAAGTATTTATTGTTGATAACACATAATCTCTCGTTTCCAGGAACATGAGGTCATCCTTGGAAAAAACACTTCTTTTTAAAATTCGTATCAATCGCTCATCTTTCTTTAATTGAAGAACCGTATAGCAGGCGATCGACCTTGTCCATACATGTAGACCTGCATTATTGGTTATAAATATCTCTTCCAACACGGTAAATACCGATCTTGTGCTTTTTGCTACTACCACCTTGTTCGCGTGAACATCCTGCAGCCACTCAATTAGATGGTTGGTTGGCACAAAGTACTTTGCAGGTAAGGTTAGCTCCAGCATTTCAATTGCATTGTATATACGGGAAGCGCTGCCGATGGTAATTAGCTCAATGATGCGGTTAAGTTTGTCAGCATCAAAAACAAAAGTGTACAGTCGCAGTAAAGCATGCAGATCGGCCATAATTTCTTTCTGAATGGCTTCCTGTAATAACACCAACTTTTTTTCGATTAACAACGCCCTGTAATAAGACAGCTTAGTACTACTGTTTTCAAGTTTGTCGATAATGCATTGCTCAACCAGGCTTTTATCATTTGAGGAAATGACCGCTTTTTTAAGCCACAGAGCCGTTACAATGGTATCAATGTATTTTCTTTTATTCTTCAACCAACTAATAAGCAGAGCAGTCGAAAACTCCCCGGTTGTTTTACCTGCGACACTTATCAACGCCAAGAGCAACGGCTCGTTTAAAACTTCGGGCTTATAATATTCTTCCAAAAAGGCATCATCTCCATAATAAGAAAGCGCTAATTTGAACGAAGTATACAATCGCCTGTTTTTCACAATCTCTATCATCTGCTCCAGCAATTCAATGTTTCTGACCCCGCCTGTTGTTTCAATTGCTTTTTTACATACTTTTTCATCGGCATCGTGCAGTAAATTGGCAAGCAAAACACTAAAGCCTCCCGATCCCGATTCGAGAATGATATCAAGCGCCAGCAACCTTTCCTGTACATTTTTACTTTTGCTTAGTTTATCAATTTCATGATAAACCAATTCATCCTCCTGCTCCTTTTTGCGAAGTAACAAACCTACTAAAGCGGCTTTTTTGTTGGTTGCCGACAGGTTATCCAAATCCTGCAACATTGTGTTTGCATGACCGGATTGTAGAAAAAACAAGGCCTTGTACAACTGGGGAGCCAGTTGCTGGTGGGGGTCGTGGTTCAATTGTTGCCTAATTAAGGGCAACGCGCTGGTCATATTGTTTGCAATCACTCTCAAAAGGACGTAAGTGCGAATTTGATTGTCTCCCTTTTGCAGGAAATTCAATAGCAGCTTATGCCTGTCCCCGAAGCCCGATTTTTCCAAAAGGTTTAAAGCATGGATTTTTTCCAGCGCAGATCCATCCTCGGTTTTTTTTAGAAGAATACCCCGAACCGAATCATCATTCAAAAACAATGTGGAACCCGTAAAATATCCCTTCCTTAATAAACCTGTCAGTGTTTTGAGGTATTCTTTTTTAACTAAGAAAACGCTGATGCACCACAACAACATAAACAATACAAGCAATTGGGATACATTGATGATAGATATTTTGCCATATGATCCTAAATAAAAAAAGAGGAATAAACCAACGCCTAGAAGCGCAATAGGCATGGTATGTCCCTTGGCTACCAGGTGCCCTCTTAAGCGGTCGTGTGGTTTTAATGGCTGAAAAAGAATAAAAAATACCGGCTCCTGCAACGTAGAACGCAGCATCTCAGACAATAGCACCATAATTCCAAAAACATAAAACGGTGAATCAAAACTACCTGGCACAAGTAAAAGGCAAGTGGTTATAATAAGCAATACTACAGGGGTAATCAATAACGAATTGGCTAAGCCTATTGCTGCAATCAACCTGCTGCTGAACAGTAGCTTAAAGAACACTGCCATCAACCTTCCCAGGGAAAAAAATATCCCGAAAAAAGAAGCCAGTTCTCCTCCTTCCTTAAACCTGACTTTTACGCCGGCTAAGAAAGTAAAATCAATAAAAGCAAAAATGATATAAGAGAGACCTGAAAAAATTGAAATGAAGAAAACAATACGGCTTCCAAAAAAGCGGTTAATATAATTTTTAGCGTTGCTAATACTGGAGTCAGGGGAATGGTGTAGCAAGCTTGGATCTTCAGCAACAAGAAAAGAATTTTTTCGGTATTTGTTTACCAACAGCCAGGCTAATAAACCAGTAGCGACACTGATCAACAAAAGATTTTTTACACCGATGAATGGTACCAGTGCAGTCACAGAAACATATCCAATCATTTTAGCAGGAATATCACCTGCGCCTACTAACGAAAAAAGCCGCCTGCTCTCCCGAACATTAAACAGCATGGAAGCCATGCCCCAAAACGCATAATTGATCAGCATATAAATAACAAGGTACCAGCCTGCCAGTAAAAGTAAAACCCAGTTGAAGGGGACGAACGATATGCCTAACCAAAAAAAGAGCACAGAAGTTATGGAGAATAAAATGACTACTTCTAATAATTTTGGTGAAGTCATGCGTTCATCTAGATAGCTGTATATACGGTTGAACACTATAAGCAATAATGCAGAAGCGATGTACACGTAAGGCAAGGCATTAATATGGTAAGCCGAAATAAATGTAGTAAGCGAACTGGTAAATAAAAAAGCGGTTGATATACCCAGTAAAAATTGTACCGCGAAAAGCTTTTTTACCACCGCTGTTTCGTGCGGCTTAATTTTTAATAATCTCAGAATTAGTTGATACATCAAATAAGTTTAACACATTTCCATCAAACCCAACATTGTGATAACTCATTACCAAAAGTAAATCGCTAAAGTGCTATGCTACTACACCACTTTTAAACGTTTACACAATGAGCAGCTCTTTAGCTTAACGGGCGGATGAACTGATGGAGGTTCTCTTCCTTTTTCTTCGCATATTCCTTGATAGCCGTGGGTGTAAAAAAACGATGTGTTGTTAAAAATGAACATTGCTTTTCGTTCCAATCATCGCGATTTTTTACAATTCCCTTTATTTCAAATTCCTTAAATAGGCTTTCGGCAATTGGTGCATATTTATCTGTACCCAAATAAATCAGGTCGGCATCACATAATATCTCCTCTAAATGATTTGTAGGATCTTGCGGAATTTTTGTCACCATAATCAGCTCGCAAATTCTTTCAATTTCTGCCTGACTGTAATCGAAGTCAGGTAAAGAAGCCCGGGCGATCTTACACGAGATTTTTTCATGCCCTTCATAACCTTCTATAAACCCGACATCGTGAAAAGCGGCAGCCGTAGAAAGCAGTAAATATTGTTTTCCGCTTACCTTTTCTTTCCTGGCTAAATACTGTGCTGAATTAACTACGTCTATTGTGTGTTGCACATTATGATAAGTAAGCCAGGCAGGTAATTCCTGTTCCATTTTATTGATCAAAAACAAATATGCCTTCTCATATTGCATAGGATATATTTGGTGGTACAATAAGATAAGAAATCTCTCAAGCAAATACCTATAAAATAGTAATTTTTATTTACCTTCTAAACTACATCCATTTCTTTAAATAATAAGTTTTTCTTTATTATGTTAATGCTCAATTAACCAGCTTCGTCAGATGCCTTTGAAACTTTTTTAAAACGGTGGCTGCTTCCCTGAAAACATCGCGCCATTCTTTGCTTTCGCCATCAAACCCATTAGGCTTAGATTAAGGCCGCGGCGCTCATGAGCTACTCGCCCTGTGTAACACGAAATAAGAAATAATTCGCTGGACATTAATAGCATCAAAAGCATTGCGTACCATCGCCAAATCGGGTCAAAGCTGGATCTTCCATAACCGGGACATAAAATGAACAGCTCTGCTGCTGAAGTAGTGAACTAGGCCGGCAAGCTTTAACTACGCTGCTGGTGTTTTTACAGTCTTGCACTCATGCAAAGAAAGTTATACCAGCGGCTAATATCTCAGAAGCACTATACTATAAAGTAGATGATTTTGCCTCAGTTGAAAAATTTGATACACACGTCCATTTAAATACTTACGACACACAGCATATCAAGCAGGCGCAGTCGGATACTAGCCGGTTGTTTGACATTTGGCAGGAACAAACGATTGCCAAAATATAGAATGCTGTTTCAAATGGAGCGATAGCAGTGAAAATAGGGTTGAACAATGGTATGAGTTTAAAAGACAAGAATGGAAACTTTGTAATGACAGACAATCAAGATTCAATCCCATATTACACTACCTGGCTAAGAACAATATTCCATTGATCGCCCATCTTGCAGAGCCCAAAAAATGTTGGAAGCCATTAGAGTTGGTGTATTCGTCTATAACCTTGTTCCAAAATATTTGCGCAGTAAAATTCACAAATTCTCCGACGGTTGCCTGCTCAAATACAGCCAAGCTGTACAAGTGTGCGACGCAACGATGAAGCCATGAAAAACTACTGCCCGGCTCAAAAGAAGCTCCTTACCTGCAAACACCTTCTACAATGCTGAAGGGGGACATGGTAGGCACTATCCTCGTCAATTCAAATCCTGCTTTATCAAACAGTATTCTATATTCGGCTTCTGTTCGTTCGCAACCTGGCAGGTATAGCAGCATTTGCAGGTCAATAAATTTACCGATAGAAGGTTCATTGCCTTCAGGGATTATCATTTCTACCACCAACACTTTGCCGCCGGTGGTCATTGCGTTTCGGCAATTCTCAAGGATAGTAATACATTGCTCATCATTCCAGTCGTGAATAATGTGCTTCATAATGTAAGCATCGCCTCTTGCAGCAACAGCCGTAAAGAAATCTCCACCCATTCTTTCGCATCGGTCTGACACGCCATACGAATCAATCAGGTCCTTTGCCTGCACTGTAATGGCGGGCATGTCGAAAAGTATTCCCTGCAGGTTCGGATATCTTTTTAAAATGGAAGCAAGCAACAGTCCGTGCCCACCACCTACATCCACGAGTGTGCTGATGCCTGAAAAATCATAGGCATCCAAAACCGCTGCACTGCTGAACGCGCTGTTGCTCGTCATGGCGTCATTAAATGTTTTTCCTGCTTTTTCGTTCGACCAGAAATAATCGAACGACGACATGCCATGCACTTTATCAAATGCGGGTTTTCCTGTTTCAACACTATAAGGCAGATGTGCCCAGGTTTGAAATTGCCAATCGGTATTTATCATTGTAGCGAACGCCCGTAAACTTCCCGGCGTATCACTCAACAAAGGTTCAGCAAGAGGGGTGAGGCTAAATCGTTTTGCTTCATCTTCCCGAAACACGCCTACGCTGGCACAGGCACGCAGTAAACGGTACAACGACCGTGGATGCATACTGGTCTCATGTGCTAATTCTTCTGCACTTTTAGACTGATTTTTTACGCGGTCTGCAATACCAAGTTCGGCAGCAAAGCCAATGGCTCTCGAAGCAGCAAAGCCGAAAAGCATATGCATTAATTGAACGGGTGGCGGAAGTTGTTGTGTCATACGTATCAAATTAAGATTATTTTGTTTCCAATGCAAGTTACTTTTAAATGGTTCTAAGATGTACAGTACGATTTTCTGCTATTTTGCCTTCCTCCTTGAATTTAAAAATGTCTACATCTTCAAACCTGAAAGACTTGCCGGTTGTTCTCATGCCTATAAAATCGGTTTTCAGATGCTTTTTATTTGGGGTAGAACAAATCACAATATATATTAAGCTCCTTAAAGAGACAACCAATAATGATACGCATATAAATTTTTGAATCCAAAGCAGCGAAAACATAGCTTATTCCATACCACTTCAATCATCCTGTAAGGTTTTGTAATTTTTGGCGACTATAAGTACAAAGGATCGGTATCATCTTCTAACACAACCAGAGCAGATATGGTTAAGATGAAAAAAAGGTAGAAAAAACAGTAGTTTTAACCTGAGAAATCCTGTCTACAGATCTGCAAACAAAGGTTGAAAAAGTATTTATGGAAGAAAAGAAATATGATGTGATGGTGATTGGCGCTGGCTCAGCCGGCTTAAGCGTTGGACTGTTTATGAACCAAGCTGGCTTTAAGGTGCTACTGGTAGATAAGACGGATCATCACATTGGTGGCGATTGTCTGAATGATGGCTGTGTGCCCAGCAAAGCGCTGATACATATTGCCCGTATTGCACACAGCGCCAGGGAAGCGGAACATTTTGGCTTGCAGGTTTCTGGCAGTATTGATATAAAGAAAGCTATTGAATATGTGTACAACCGGCAGAACATCATCAGGGAACACGAGAATGCAAATCACTTTCGGAAGGAAGGTCTGGATGTTGTGTTGGGCGAAGCAAAATTCACCGGTGCTAATGAAATAGAAGTAGAAGGAAGGCGCTACACCGGTAAAAAGATCGTTATTGCCACTGGCTCTAAACCCAGGAAAATGAAAGCACCCGGTGTTGAGAACGTAACGTACTATGACAATGAAAGCATTTTTCATTTGGATCATTTACCGGAACGCCTGCTGGTGGTGGGCGCCGGACCGATCGGCATTGAAATAGGACAAGCGTTAAACAGGCTGGGTTCTAAAGTTACCGTTATGCACCGTGGTGAAATGATACTGGAGCACGATGACAAAGCAGTAACCGAAATCCTTTGTCGGCAATTGAACGAAGAGGGAATTGACTTCATTTTCAACGCCGATGTGGATGGCTTTCCAACTCCTACTGAAGCCATCATTAAATTGAAAGATGGCGGCACCAGAACCTTGGCCATAGATGCCATATTTGTAGGCGTAGGTAGAGAGTTGATCACCAAAAGCCTGCAACTGGAAAAGGCAGGCGTTGAAGTAAAAGATGGTAAGATTGTGGTGGATGGTTACCTACGAACCACCAATAAAAGTGTGTATGTCTGTGGCGATGTTGCGGGTTCCTTGCAATTCTCTCATGCAGCCGAACAACAGGCACGAATGCTGTTAAACAATTTCTTTTCACCACTCAAAAAGAAGCTCAATAACGATCACATGTCATGGG
>JBBJOD010000483.1:0-4269 GCA_037721715.1 Chitinophagaceae bacterium
TTATTAAAAAAAGGGCATTAAAACGCTCCTTAGAATATTAGGGAGATCCTCTTTAAGCTACTTACTTTTTCAGTTTGTTATCACCCACCATTGTTTGCCAGTTTTTAAGGTCTTGTTTTAGTTCGGAAAGTATCTTGTTATGTTTTGGCTCATCGATTAAACTATGCAGTTCATACGGATCGTCCTGTAAACTGAATAATGCTTCATCATTTTCGTCCGATAAGATATACTTCCAATCTTTTGTCCTTACCATACGATGCCCGATACTTAAGCCTCCACCGACCCCTGTACATTCACTGGCTACAAAATCGTGCAACTTACGGAACGGGTTACTTAGAAGTATGTTTTTTAAAGATTTCCCCTGGATATATTTCGGAGCGATTATTCCAGCCATATCCAGGATTGTAGGAAATACGTCGACACTTGAGATGACATTCTCGTAATGGCGCCCCTTGTTCTTTATTGAATCCCAATAAATAAAAAAGGGGATTCTTATAGATTCTTCGTGCATAGTAATTTTATTTCCCAAACCATGATTTCCCAGGAAATAGCCGTTGTCAGACAAGAAAATAATAACTGTATTTTTCAAGTGTCCGGTTTGTGTAAGGAGGGTGATGAGATTACCCACCTGCTCATCTAAATGGGAGATAGTGGCATAATAGGCACGAGTAAATTCTTGTATGATCTCAGGTGACCGTGGAGGCCCCGCAGGTAAATTCTTAAAATTATTTGTATAGTCCGAGTCCCGGTAAAGATTTTCTTTGGGTAATCCCTGGTTAAAAAAACTTTCTCTCAATGGTTTTTCCCGAAAGTTGGCTTCCATTTTGAAATCGCTATTTGCATATAGGTTTAGCCATTTTTGGTCCGGCTTCAATGGAACATGAGGTTGTCTTGACGCAATCCAAAGCAAAAACGGTTTTTTGCGAAAGGAAGAGTCTTTAATAAATTCAGCAGCATGATCAAATGCTGCGACGTCAGTGAAATCTGTGGATTCTTCTCCAAACAGAAAACCATAATCTTTTGGATTCCCCAAATGCGATTTGCCACTGAAATAAGTGGAATAACCATCTTGAGCAAGATAATGTGCAAGTGTTTTGTATTGTTGTTTCTCTACGACATTGCTTATAAATGAATTTGTATTTAAGGCAACTGTACCGTTTGTCTGCGGGTACAATCCAGTGAGTAAACTTGCCCGGCTTGCTACGCAAATTGGCGTGGCGGCAATCGCTCTGTCAAATATTATTCCCTTGCCAGCCAGCTTATTAATATTTGGTGTCTTTACGTTCGAATTATTATACCCGATAGCCCTATATGTTAGATCGTCGGTAAGTATGACCACGAAATTTGGTTTGCCCTCTCTCTTCTGACCATATGAAGAATAATTAATTAGCAGAGAGAGAACAAAAATAAACTTTAGTATGGGCACGCGCCTTAATTTGGTTTTTACGCGATTCTCAGGGAAGATGAAATGCATGATGTGATGGGAAATAAATAACTTAGATTTCATTTGGCTTATCATCATTGTCGACATGGGTGCGAAGAAAATTTAGCTCCATTTCCCCAGAAGAAACTTGCGCTTACAATCCCTTAACTTCAAGTTCCGGAGGTTCGCAATAGATCACCAGCTTTTCATCCATCGATAAATTATTAGGGAGCTTACCCTTAGGATGTGTTTGTTCGAATACGCTTATCATTTTCCGCTGCAGATCAAGTAGGATGGATTTATTATTTACTGCACTGGCCAGGTTATGTGTTTCCTTAGGATCATTTACCTCATCATATAAAAAATGCAGTATTCCCGGAGCAGGATTACCGGTTGCATATCCTAATGCGAGGTCATGTTTTCCCGACGTAAAAACATATTTCCATTTCGCCGTACGTACCATTGCTTTGTTGTCTTCAAGGTATTCTGAAAATATAAAGTCTCTGTACTGCTTCGTTTGCTCTTTTAATAAAGGTAAAAAGCTTCTTCCCTGTGCTGTTGGCATTGATGTAACGCCGAGGGCGTCGAGGGCTGTAGGAACAAGATCAACAAACGAAGTCAGGGCCTGCACTCTTCTATTCTTACCGAATTTATTGCCTGCCTGTATAATGAGGGGAACCCGGACAGATTGTTCCCACATCGTATGCTTCTCAAACCGCTTATGATCGTTTAGCTGGTAGCCGTTGTCCCCCAGATAAATAATCAAAGTGTTATGTGCAAGGCCGGCTTTTTCCACTACATCTAAAACCAAACCGATATTCTTATCTAAGAATTCAACCGACGAATAATAGGATGCGGTGATACCTTTCTTTTCTTCATCCGTTAGGTTTTTAAATATTTTTGGAACCCATCTATCGTCCTCCGGGCTACCCTGGGGAAGGCTTATACTTTTTGCGTCGTACTTCTTTGCATATTCAACCGGGAAATTAAAGGGGGAATGGGGCTCTTCAAAACCTATCCACAGCAGAAATCTGCCATCTTTACTTCCCTGGATAAATTCGATGGCCCTATTTGCGTAATAGGTTCCCGCCTGTTCTTTGTCGTACTGCGATGATGGCAATCCATCTGCATTCAGCCAGATATTGGCCGGATCTACAAAGGGCTTCCATTGAGATCGTACCTTCACCGAGTCAGGTAGTTTTCGGGGAGGATTTGAAACAAGGTGTTTTTCATAATCTTTTCTTTCAACTTTTAATTCAAATCCATGATTAAAATTGTTATTGAAATGATTCTTGCCAATTATAGCTGTTTTAAATCCCTGGGGAGTCAAGTAGTCTGCAATAGTAACCTGTTCCTCAGGGAACGCGGATTTTAAGATAGATACACCTGTTGCGTGCGGGTACTTCCCGGTTAAAATGGATTGACGCGATGGCGAACACAATGGGCTACTTACAAAAGCATTTTCAAAAAGAACTCCCCTTTGTGCCATTCTATCCAGGTTGGGGGTTCGGATGATCTTATTTCCATAAGCCCCTAAAACCCGGGAACTATGATCATCCCCAACGATGAAAATGATATTCTTGAAAGTTCCAGGGCTGCCTGGTGACTGAACCTGTGCATACGAACTTCCGAACCATGCAATGAGTGTCACAATAATTATAACGCTATTCTTTGGTAGGCTCATTTGATGTTACTTTAAATATTTTTCAAAATATAACTTTTCACTGTTGTCCGGAAAATATTAATACATTCTTTCCAAATCCCTACTGGAGGCTCCTCCTGGCTCATCTCGTCCTGGGGGGTTAGGGGTGGGTAAAACTTTGAATTCAACATTCTAGGTAGTTTAGTCGGACAGAAATGATATCTATTAGGTTATAGTCGGTAATTGAGAACCTTGCGGGTATTTAATTATAACCCGGATTTTGTTCGAGTCCCCCGATCAATATTTCACGTTGAGGAATGGCGTACACTAAACGGTTCTGCGTTACCTTATAACTTTGAGGAAGCAGGTTGTTAAAGCGGCCTTTCAAGTAGATCCCGTTCTCATTCATCACTTCTACTGCTCTACCTGTTCTTACGAGGTCAAGCCATCGCTTGTTTTCGAATGCCAGTTCAACCCTGCGCTCACGGGCTATAATAGCACGTAACCTCACTTGATCTGACTCTTGGGAAGCTGTTAAACCTGCCCTGGACCTTACCATGTTTAAATAGTTCAGTGCCTCGGTACCTTTATTTTGTTCATTCAGGGCTTCTGCCATTGATAACAACGCTTCCGAATAGCGGTAAACCGGGAAATTATCATCGGTATTGTTTTCAAGATTGTGGGCATGAAGGTACTTTTTTATTAAGGCATAGGATCGTTTATTGGCGGGGGTAGTATAACCCACAGGACTCTTCACTGATTCGATGACCATTGCGCCTATAGGGCCTGTGCCTTCGGCGATTGCTATAGAGGCAGGCAGACGTTTGTCGTCTGGTTCATAACTGCTGATGAATGCCTGTGTGGGAACATTCCATCCCCCTCCCTGGCGGTTTTGGGAAGTAATACCAGTGATCGTCTTTACACTTTCCGAGAGCGGTAAAAAGGGATAAAGGAAGTTACTTTCCTGGCCTTGGTTTCCCTGCTGGTATTGTAATTGGAAAATAGATTCCTGGCTGTTTTTGTTTGAGAGAGCGTACACGGAAGCGTAGTCACTAAGCAATGTATATCCTGCTTTGGTAACACTTAACAACGCCTGTTCGGCAAGTACATATTTTTTTTGCGTCAGATAAACGTCGGCTAATAACATGTACGCTGCGCCCCTGGTAGCCCTTCCATCCTGCGGAAAACTTGTTGGAGGTAGTTT
>JBBJOD010000045.1:0-15399 GCA_037721715.1 Chitinophagaceae bacterium
GTATTGATGGGCACAAAAAATTATGGTGAGTCGAAAAAGTACCATGCAGTTGACAGCACGGACAAGCCCTACACACTTACCGACTTTTATTTTGGCTTTGGTGGATTACTCGATCTGTTTCGCAATGATGCACAAGAATGGTTCTGGCAGAAATATAAAGCCCAAATTGCCAAAGGTATAGCGGGCTGGTGGGGCGATTTGGGTGAACCTGAAACCCACCCTGATGATGTGCATCACAACCTCAATGACCTGGGCTTCCGGCGATTGTTCAAGGCACCGGAAGTGCATAATATGTATGGTCATTATTGGAACAAGATGCTGTTTGAAAAGTACCAGCAGGATTATCCCGGCACCAGGTTATTCAACCTGAACAGATCGGGCTTTGCCGGGAGCCAGCGATATTCTATATTTCCCTGGAGTGGTGATGTGGGAAGAAACTGGAGCGGACTTCGTGCGCAGCTGCCCGTTATGTTGGGGATGAGCCTCAGCGGAGTTCCATATATACATTCTGACGCAGGCGGTTTCGCTCACGGCAATAAAGATTCCGAACTTTATACGAGGTGGTTGCAGTTCGCTGCATTTACGCCGGTATTTCGCCCTCATGGTACAGCCCTTGAAGACCTGGATACTTCTATCCCTAATATAGAAAGTGAGCCGGTTTTTTATCCTGAACCATTCAAGTCTATTGTTCGCCGTTATATCCAGTTGAGATATGACCTGCTTCCGTATAATTACACCCTTGCGTACCAGCAGGCAAAAGACGGTAAACCCTTAACAAGGCCGATGTTCTTTTACGATCCGGAAGATAAAAACCTGCCTGCAGCTGAAGACCAGTACATGTGGGGAGATAATATCCTGGTAGCTCCTGTACTACACAAAGGCACTACAGAACGCAAATTATATCTTCCCAGGGGGAACTGGTATAAATATTTTAGCAATGCTAAAGTTAAAGGGGGGCAATGGATCAATGAACTGGTAGATATCAACAATATACCGTTGTATGTGAAGGCCGGTTCTTTCATACCCACATGTGCCGGACTTAAAAATACAACACAACATCAGCAAAGCTCTTTGCTGGTGACTTATTACCCTGATCATACCGACTCATCCTATACCATGTACGATGATGACGGCCATTCCAATATGTCATTCGAAGAAAACAAGTATGAATTACTGCACTTTAAAGCTGCAATAAAACAAAGCAATTTTCAACTGGCAATATCTTCAAATGGTGGACGCTTCGAAAATCAACCATTGCGCCGCAACATCGTTTTTAAGATTCCAGGCCTGCCCCGTAAGCCTTCGTCTGTTAAATTAAACGGGGATATCATACCGTTAAAAAAATATACGGGCAATATTGATGAAACCGGTTGGGACGCTAAAGGCGCTATTTTATATGTTTCATTAGTTTTTTCAGGCAAGTCGCAACTCCTGGAAGTTAGTGAGTAGATCGGATGTAGAAAAAGGCATTTCCACTTCAGCACCTTCAAACATTAACAGGTTACTAGCGTGAATTTTAAAGTTTTCCATATTAACGAAACTATACCTTCGTTTAAGTTACCTGTTTACATGATCACTAATTCATACGAATTGTAGTACTTTTATCGTTAGAGAACAAGAATGACGATTTATGGATCCAAAAGTGAACGGAAATAGTTTTCGGATTATATTGGCTGATGATGATTTTGAGGACTTTCAATTCATCCGCAACGCATTTCGCGAAAATGATTGGGAAATACATCTATCTCACGTTGAGGACGGGCAATATTTGATTGATATTCTAAATGCCCAAAGCAAATACAATAAGCTGGGAGAATTGCCTCATCTCATCTTACTCGACTTGAATATGCCGCGCAAACATGGCCTTGAAGTTCTGAAGGAGATCAAGGAGAATCTTACCCTGCGCAAAATACCGGTTCTAATTTTTTCTACTTCGTATAATACATCAGATATACAAAAAGCATACGAACTGGGTGCCAATTGTTATGTTACAAAACCGCAAACTGTATCTGAATGGTCTTCTACAATCCAGGCAATGGGCCGTTTCTGGATCCAATGTGTTAAACTACCTACTTAGCCGTTACCGGCTAGTACTTTTCCGCTGTTCCATTATGTATGCCCAATGCGAAATAAAAAAGAAATGAATTGCCGAAAGTAGATTTTTACATGTGATAACGCAATGTCTAGCAGTTCAAATATATATACTTTAATGTTTTTAATTATATTTCATCAGGTACATATTTCTTGCGGTCGTACCCTGCAAACTCCCTCATTGCCGTTTATTTTTTTATCTTTAAGTTAAAAAGATACGTCCTCAATGGATGCTAAATGTTAAAGGTGCCCTTTGAACACGAATTACCGTACCTTGGTAACTTTTAATTTTGAAAATCCCTTCAAGCTAATACAGGTGGTGGTGGGATTCTACTATAACCCACGCCTTATTGTATTCGAATTATCAACGTATTAATTACTGGTCTGTTAGAATGAAATCAATTAGTGCGCACTTTATCATCACTGGAATTTATTTAAAAACTTAATGCAATGGCATCAAATATCATAAAAGCACCGATTGGTTCAAGGCTGAAGAAAACGCCTACAGGTATTGATGGTTTCGATGAAATAATCAGTGGTGGATTACCTAAAGGCCGGCCCACAATAATCACTGGTAATTCGGGTTGTGGTAAAACGGTAATGGCAATGGAATTCTTAGTCAAGGGAGTGGTAAAGTACAATGATCCGGGTGTATTTATGTCATTCGAAGAAACGAAGGAAGATCTTATTTCAAATATGGAATCGCTTCATTTCGACCTTGCAAACCTCATTAACAAAAAGAAGATCTACATTGAATACCTCGAAATAGACAAAGCTCCAGTAGTCAATTCCGGCGGATACGATTTGGACGGCTTATTTGCCAGGTTGCAAAACGCCATCGACAAGGTAGGAGCCAAGCGCGTAGTGCTTGATTCATTGGATTCGCTGTTTTTCGGATACGATAAGAATATTCTCAGGCAGGAAATAAAAAGGCTGTTCAAGTGGTTAAAGGAGAAACGAGTGACGGCTGTCATCACTTCCCAGTTGGATCATGGATTCCAGTCAAGTGACGGGTTGGAGCAATATGTGGCAGAATGTGTCGTCGCGTTAGATAACCGGGTAATCAACCAGACTGCAACCAGGCGCTTGCGCATTGTCAAAATGCGTGGATCGATTCATGGCATCAACGAATATCCGTATCTCATTGATAGTTCAGGAATGTCGGTTTTGCCACTTTTTGCGCAATTAAAGGATCATCCTTTATCAACAAACCGGATAACTTCCGGCATACAGGACCTGGATGGGATGCTTGATGGAAAAGGATACTTCCGCGGAAGTAGCATTCTGGTATCAGGCTCCGCAGGTACCGGCAAAACGAGCGTTGCTATATCACTGATCAATGAAACCTGTAATAAGAAAATACGTAGCCTTTACTGTGCGTTCGAAGAATCATCTTCTCAAATAACCAGGAATATGCGTTCAATAGGCCTGAACATAGATCGTCATGTTAAATCGGGGCTATTGATGTTTTATGCTTCCAGGCCTACCATACAAAACCTGGAATTGCACCTGATTTCGATCAGGAAAATTATCGACACTTTTAAACCGGAAGTTTTGGTGCTCGACCCGATTACAAATATGATGTCTGAAGGAATAAATAGCGAAATAAGACAAATGCTTGCCAATTTTGTCGATTATTTGAAGGCCAAAAACATTACAACGCTATTCACAGCGGCAATAACGTTGGAAACCATTAAAAGCAACCCGAGTGATGAAGGCATTTCCGCTATGGTGGATACCTGGATACTCGTGAGTAATGTAGAACTAAACAGTGAACGTAACCGGGTTATATATGTCTTGAAATCACGCGGTATGAACCATTCAACGCAGGTCAGGGAGTTTGTTATCACAGACAAAGGAATTAACCTGCTACCTATTTATATTAGCAATGAAGGAATCCTGACGGGGACATCAAAGTTGGAAAACACGTTGCAAGAAGAAGAAGACAACCACTTACGCCAAATTAGATTTAGAACGGAAAAGGCGCGGATAGACAGGAAACGTACGATCCTCGATGCCGACATTTTGAAGCTGAAGGAGGAACTTGCATTTTATAAAGAAGCACTTGACAAGGAAGAGGCAGAAAACGATCTAAAAGAAAAGTTGAAAAATACAAGGAATGACGAAATCCAAGGTTTGAGGAACAGAACAAAAAGTTCTAATGAAAAGTCAAAAGGCCGAAACAAGTGATTTATATTCTATTTTCATTTAAACACAAGGACTAATGAGAAATGCACAGGATAAGATAACATACGAGCCTGTGAATAATGACGGGGCTAAATATATTTTGCAACTGTTTGTTTCCGGGATGATGCAAAATTCTGTTCGTGCCATCCGTAATTTAAACCAGATATGTGATGAGCACTTAAAAAGCAACTATGATTTAGAAATAATAGATATCTATCAGCAACCGGATCTGGCCATCAGCGAGCAGATAATAATTATTCCGGTAATGATTATTAAAAACCCATTACCAGAAAGAAGAATATTCGGTGACCTGTCTGACACCGAAAAAGTACTGGAAATTTTAAATGTCAAATAATCATTAATTATGACGAACGACATTGACGATCTTGCTGAACAGAATAAGAGTTTACTGGCTGAAAGAGATGAGCTACTCAACAAATTGCAAGAAGCGAAAGAAATAATAGCTGCCATAAAAAAGGGCAATATAGATGCGGTTTTTATTGCCGACGATAATACAACAAAAGTACTGGTATCAGAAACGGCGGATCAGTCTTACAGGATGTTTATTGAAAATATGTCTGAAGGTGTAGTGACGGTCTATACAGACGGAACTATTCTCTACAGTAATTCAAGTTTTGCCCGGATGGTTAAGTTGCCGCTGGAACGGGTGATTGGCGTCAACCTGCGGAACTTCATTCCTTATGTTTACGAGGCAATCTTCGAAGATTTTTTTGACAGGTTTCAAACAAGTAACTCTACCGTTGAGCTATCAACGATTGATAGCAAAGGAGCAAGCACCTATTTCACGGTCTCTTTAAACAGGATACAATTGCAGGATGTGGAGGCACTGAATCTTGTATGGACGAATGTCACTATTCAGAAAGAAACAGAAGGAAAACTAATAACCCTGAATGAAGATCTTCAAACAGCAATAGACGAGCGAATCGATTCGGAGAACAAAGTTTTGATACTAAATGAAAGATTGAAATCGAATATCAAGATGTTGGAGGATACCATTGAAGACCTGGGAACATTCGCCTATATCGCCTCACACGACCTGCAGGAACCGCTAAGAAAAATCACCACTTATAGCAGTATGTTAATTAGGAAATATGGCGAGGTGATGGATCAGCAGGGACAACTCTATTTAAACAATCTGCAGAATGCAGCCCAGCGAATGCGTAATTTAATCAACGACATCCTGCAGTATTCAGAGTTATCCCGCCTGGATATCCTTGTTCAACCTGTTAGTCTTCATAGAATTTTCAAAGAAGTGATTAAAGACCTGAGGGTCGTATCAAATGAATTAAACGCAGATATAAAGTTGCAGGATGACCTGCCCGTTATAGAAGCCAACCCTGACCAGATGCGGCAGTTATTTCGTAGTATCATAAGCAATTCTATAAAGTTTAGACAAAAGGGTATCACGCCTGAAATTATCATAAACAGTAGAATTGTACCAGGTAGAGAAATTGTAGCCGTCCCTGAAAGCATGTCACAAGAACAGTTCTGCATATTAACAATAAAGGACAATGGAATTGGATTCGACCAAATATATAACCATCAGATTTTTACAATTTTTCAACGGTTAAACAATAATGCCGTTTACCCCGGAACAGGAATTGGATTGGCAATTTGTAAGAAGATTGTTGCAAAGCACAATGGCTTTATTGCAGCAGAAGGTAAAGTGAATGAGGGTGCCTGGTTTACGATCACACTCCCTGTAAATCAGTCAACCCTTAAAAAAGATGTGCACAAGGTCAGTCAAGGCAGGACTGTAATTTGAAAGCTTCATTACACCAACGCTATGTTATCAGCTATAAATGGTAAGCTACAGGAGGAGCTCATATCCAGATTGTTGTATGATAACTGAAAGCAACGTGATAGGCAGATTGTATTTTCGAAGGCGCTATTCCAGTAGATCAGGCCTTCTTTCTTTTGTTCTTTTCAAGGATTCTTCGTGCCGCCAGTCGTCAATCTTTTTTGGATCACCACTCAACAATACTTCCGGAACTTTCCAACCACGAAAATCTGAAGGCCTGGTATAAACAGGAGGTGCCAGTAAATTATCCTGGAAAGAATCAAGCAGCGCAGAAGTTTCATCATTCAGCACACCAGGTATCAGCCGGCCGATGGCATCAACCAATACTGCCGCAGCCAGTTCTCCTCCACTTAAAACATAGTCACCTATGGATACTTCCTGGGTAATATAGTGTTGACGTATTCGTTCATCGATACCTTTATAATGTCCGCAGATCATCAAAAGATTATTTTTTAATGAAAGTTGATTGGCCATACGTTGGTTCAGTACCGGTCCGTCTGGTGTTAGAAAAATGATTTCATCGTATATGGTTACCTGTTGCAAGCGTTCTATTGCATTTATCAGGGGTTCTGGCATCATTACCATTCCTGCTCCGCCACCAAACTGGTAATCATCTACCTGTTTGTGTTTGTACGTGGTATAGTCTCGCAAATTAAAAACATTCACTTCGAGCAGCCCTTTATCTTTGGCGCGTTTGAGAATTGAATGCGAGAAGGGGCTGGTCAGCAGTTCCGGAACCACAGAAAGGATATCAATTTTCATATGCAAATATAATTCGTTATAAAGGGTGAGCAGTTGTTAAGTGTTTAACCGGAAACAGAAAAGTCAACTTCATTAAATTACTCTAATTTTATGTGCACATCCATATCCAACTATCCATGTATAAGGCCGATCCAAAATTAATAATATGGTTATGCCTGATAGCCACCATAAGTATCGCCATACTTAAACTTTGGAATACGTCTTTCCTTTTTTTTAATACTGGTTTGATACTTATTGTTCTACTCACCGTATTAATTCAAAATGATGTTTACACTTATTTATTCGGAACCCTGGCAATTTTAATTATAATTGTATCTCCGTATATTTCAACCCCAGATGTTACACAACGGCCAATTTCATCACAGCTACTTGCTGGCGCGATGGCCACCTTAGCCATGTTATTGGTACTGTACATAAAACGATTGCAACGATCCATTGAGGGTGAACGGTTGCAATTGAATTCAATATTTAAATTCGCCAATGAGGGTATTATTTTAACCAATGACCAAAGTGAAATTGTATTGATAAATCCCAATGCTACAAGGTTATTTTTGGTTGAAGAAGATAATATCATCGGCAAACCAATTAGTGAATTGTTCCCGGAAGTGTCTGTTGACACTGATTCTCTTCCCAACCCGCTTTTAGCATTTTATCGTGATCCTTCCAGTTGGAAGCTTGAAAATCAGCTGGTGATGAATGCTTCTAAAAGCAACGGTACGCATTTTCCCGTGGAGATAAAAATCAGCTATTATAAAGAGCGTAAGAAAAGTTTTGTACTCATCTTCCTGAACGATGTTTCTGAGCGTAAGGAGTACATTAATAAAATGGTATTGCAAAAAGAGCAACTTGAAAAGATTACGAGTGATGTGCGGATCCTGAATGTAGAACTGGAGAATAAAGTGGCTGAAAGAACGCTGATCCTGCAGGAAGCACTCAAGGAGCTTGAAAAGTCACAAACGGAATTAAACGATGCACTGAATGAAGAAAAAGGGTTAAATGAAATTAAGTCAAGATTTATTTCAATGGCTTCACACGAATTCCGGACACCTTTAAGCACCATATTATCCTCTGCTTCGTTGTTGTTAAAATATAATAGAACAGAGGAGAATACCCAGCGGGAAAAGCACATAAGGCGCATCAAAGATTCTGTAAAGCACCTCACCGGTATGTTGGAAGACTTTCTGGATCTCGGGAAGTTAGACAGCGGTAAAGTGTCAAGAGATATAGATTTTTTCGATGTGAAAGATTTTTTCCAGGATGTGGTGGATGAGATGGAAGCAACTTTAAAAAATGGACAGGAAGTAAGACTATCAATGGAAGGTGAGTCTAATTTTGCAACAGATAAGAGATTGCTTAAAAATGTGCTTATTAATATTTTAAATAATGCAAGCAAATTCTCGGCAGATGAGCAGCCCATTGATGTTAAAATATTCAATTCGGGCTATAAACTCTCCCTGCAGATTCATGACCAGGGTATTGGAATACCAGCAGAAGACATGCCCTATTTATTTACCAGTTTTTACAGGGGAAGAAATGCACTCAACATAAATGGTACAGGACTCGGATTGCACATCGTAAAAAGGTACATCAATATCCTTGAAGGCAACATTACCATTACGAGTAAATTAAATGAAGGTACTTCCTGTAATATTGAGCTTCCCAGCCTTAAGGAGCCGAACTAGTAAGCGCTTGCTTAGGAAGCGTCTTTTCAAAGAAAGCGAAGCTGAAGAAACTGCAGCTGGTAATCCTGTAAAAAAACAAATACCACGTAGGTATTTTATTTAATTGAATTAACTGGCATAAGTGCTATCATCTAATTCGATTTTAAAGAAGAAGAATTACTGACATTCACTGGTGAAGTGTTGCAAGTTTGTTGACAATCTTTATAACTTTACCAGAAACCTTCTATCCAAATGGTAACCATTCTCATCATCGATGATCATCCTGAAATACGAGAAAATATTGCAGAGATCCTACAATTGGCTGGATATTTTACCATTACGGCTGAAAATGGCAAAAAGGGCGTAGACATCGCAGTTAAGCAAAAACCTTCTCTTATCATCTGCGATATCATGATGCCGGAGCTTGACGGATATGGTGTTTTACATCTTCTTAAAAAAAATCCAGAAACTGAATACATCCCATTTATCTTCCTTACCGCAAAGATAGAAAGAACCGACTTTCGCAAGGGAATGGAAATGGGTGCTGATGATTTCATAACCAAACCTTTTGACGATATTGAATTACTCAATGCGATAGAGACGAGGTTGAAAAAGTACGAAATCCTTCAGCAGAAGTATACACCTGATGAAAATGGCGCGGGCGATCTGATGAAAGACCTTTGTGGTTCAGGTATATTTCATTTGGATTTTTCCAAACACGAATCTGAGAAAATCGCACGCAAGCAATTGCTTTATAGTCAGAATAAACGGCCTAAATTTGTCTACTACTTGAAAAAAGGTAAGGTGAAGGTTTTTAAAATGAATGATGAGGGAAAAGAGTATATCACGTACCTGGCTACTGATGGTGATTTTATCGGCTACATGGCCTTACTGGAGAATTGCCAATATGATGATTCTGCTGAAGTGCTGGAAGAATCAGAAGTAATCATGATCTCCAAGGAGGAATTTTCAAACGCCGTTTTTAATGACCTGAACATTGCAACCAAATTTATAAGGTTGATTACTAAAAATGCCAAGGAACAGGAAGAACGTTTACTGAATCTGGCCTATAGTTCTTTGCGCAAAAGAATAGCCAAGGCTCTTGTAAATATCCAGTTTAAGTTAAACGTTTTAAAAAATTCAGACAAGACCATTGATATTTCAAGGGACGACCTGGCTCATTATGTAGGAACAGCCACTGAATCGCTGATACGTACACTAAGTGATTTTAAATTGGAGAAGCTGATAGAAATCAAGGAAGGAAAAATAAAAATCATAAACCCGGAGAAGCTGAATAGCTTAATGTACTAGTGCTGTGTTAATGATGCACCGTCTTGATCTAACAAGATGAAGGATGTAGCCTTTTGAAAAATAACATGCTATTATTACCTACTGGCAGTGATAGCGATGCTTCTTTTGAGTGCATATACGCCAGCACACTAATCTGGTTTCAAAACAGTTTCTTTCTTAATAACGTTCACAAACAACTTAGATAATTCATTTCCCAAATTATTTTGCTGTTGTATTGTCCAGTCATCGGTCATGGTAATCTCTAACCAGTTAATTCCTGATTTCCGATAAAATTCGACCAATACCCCAAAGTCTTTTTCACAAATTTCTTCCACTTCCCTAACGGTCATTGACGATGAGATGTCAACATTTATACTCGTTTTGCTTTTAGCAGCGTTTGCCATAATTAACTCGTGAGGCAATGCATATACTTTCTCACTGCTCTGCATAAACGGGTGTGGCTTACGAATAAATTCAATCCTTAAAAATGGAAAGACCTGGTTGAATTCTAGTTGAATGTCTTTTATTAATTTATCTGATGTAAGGTTGATATTCATTGGTGAAATAGCGATCGTGAAGCAAAATGTAAACGGGTGATTAAAAATTTTAACAATTATCCTTTACATGATGGATCTACCACGTAATGGCAATAGTTAATTAAGCAATGTTCTAAGCCTGCATGATGGCCTTATGACCAACACTAGCAAAAACCTAACCGGTTTTTGATTTCTGGAACATTCATTGAAGTGCTTCCGAGTTATGACGGGTACGGATAAAAAACGGGACTTTAATAATACCGATGAAATAATCGGAACGATTCGATCGACCGGTATCTAGTTTTCATTACAAAAATAACTTAAACGCGGATCCGTTTTTATGACTTTTATTCTATGAAAAGATGATAATCGTCAGTTTTACAAGGTTGCATGGAGAAGAGATCTTACTGCCCGATAATTTCATCAAGGTCTCGTCGTTCTTTTTTCGTGGGCCTGCCAATTTTGCTTTGCCTTTTACCGGTATTAAAAGAGGGTGCCTGGTATTGCAGACCCTGAATGTCTTCACTTGGAGTAATATCTACATAGTAATTTACAGCTTCAGCATATTGAACCCTGTTGGGTAACAAACCGGTTACTTTGATTACCCATCGACGCGCTTCTGTTTTAATGTCATATTCATCACCTGCATTCACCGGCTTAGCCGCTTTAACGGGACTTCCGTTGAACCTGACTTTTCCTTTGTCGCATGCCTCCGCGGCCTGTGAACGGGTTTTGAACAGCCTGATGGCCCATAAGTATTTATCAATGCGTAATTTTTCCGCTAAAGGCATGATGAAAATTAAGAGATACAGGTATATAACGGTTAATATAACAGTGTTGATGACATCATGGTCAGGTAATGTTGATCAGGAACCTGCATTCTTCATTTCGGCAAAAAACAGGTGGAAGTAAGGGATCGTTTCAATTCCTTTGTAAAAGTTGACGATCTCAAACTTCTCATTGGGTGAATGTAGGTTATCGCTGTCCAGTCCAAAACCCAGAAACACGATCTTGGCATGTAATTGTTTTTCGAAAAGGGCACATATCGGAATGCTGCCACCACCGCGCACAGGAATGGGTTTTTTACCGAACGTAGTCTCGATGGATTTTGCAGCCGCTTTGTAAGCAATAGAGTCAATCGGGGTCATATACGGTTCTCCGCCATGATGCACATCTACTTTTATCGTTACGCCCGGGGGAGCGATCTCACGGAAGTAATCTATCAGCTTTTGGGTGATGGATGTTGACGACTGTCGGGGAACCAGGCGGGCAGATATTTTTGCAGAAGCCCGGGAAGGCAAAACTGTTTTAGAGCCTTCACCGGTATAGCCACCCCAGATGCCATTTACCTCTAATGTTGGCCTGATACCGGTTCTCTCTAATGTAGAATAACCTTCCTCGCCCCATAAAGATTGTACACCGAGATCCTTCTTGTACGCTTCTTCATCATAAGGTGCCTGTGCCATAAGCCTTCGCTCTTCAGGCGTAGATTCCACCACATCATCATAAAAGCCCGGGATAGTAATCCTGTTGTCTTTATCATGGCACGAAGCGATCATTTTTGACAGTATAGTAACCGGGTTGGCGACAGCGCCTCCATATACACCACTATGCAGGTCGCGGTTAGGGCCGGTAATTTCCACCTGTATGTAAGCCAAACCCCGAACTCCAATATCTATTGATGGATTTTCCAAACTAAGCATAGCCGTATCACTGATAAGGATCACGTCCGCTTTAAGTAAGTCAGTATGGCTCATTACAAATTTAGCCAGGTTGGGAGAGCCTATCTCTTCTTCTCCTTCTATGATGAACTTGATATTAGTGCTAAGTGAATCTGTTTCCATCATTGTTTCCAGCGCCTTTATATGCATAAAAAACTGGCCCTTGTCGTCGCATGCACCGCGGGCAAATATTTTACCGTCAATTATAACCGGTTCAAAGGGACCACTGTTCCAGAGTTCCAGCGGTTCGGCAGGTTGCACATCGTAATGCCCATACACCAGAACGGTCGGCTTGTCTTTGTCGCTTATTTTCTCGGCATAAACAATCGGATGGCCTTCAGTAGTGAATACTTCTGCGCTGTCTGCCCCGGCATCCAGCAAACGTTGTTTTACCAGTTCGGCACATTTGTGCATATCTCCTTTATGTTCATTCCTGGCACTTACACTCGGAATCCGCAGTAACTCAAGCAGCTCGTTTAAAAACCGCTCTTTATGGGCAGATTGGTATTCTTTCCAGGCTTCTACAGTAGGCATATTTATTTTTTTGTAGATGATTTTTAAGAAGAACGAATATACCCTGTTTTGCACAAAACTAATAGCCAAAATGCCTGACGCATTTGGTTTAGCTTACAGTCCTTTCCTTTTAGATAAATCGGGGGCGTGACAGTGTTCTTGGCCTTTGGCCATCCTTATCCCTGCTTCTGCATCTGGCTGAGCAAGTTTTCAAACCCACACTCAAACATATCCATAATCAACTTCCTGTCTTCCTGTTGCAACTCTACTGCATGCCGGGAATTTTCTCTTGCCTGCACGGCAGTTCGGATACCAGGAATAGTGGTGCTGATTTCAGGAAAAGATAATATAAAAGAAAGCGCGAGTGACGCTGGGTCTGTTTTGTATTTGCTGCATAAGCCCTCCAATTTTTTCAAGAGTCCGTTTGCATCATTGATGATACCTGGCGTTAAACGAAAGCTCCTGTGATCCGTTTCATCAAATTGCATCGAAGGCTTAAATTTACCGGCAAGCAGCCCAAATTGCAATGGCATACGTGCAATGATTCCATAGCCTTTTTCGTGCATTGCATTGAACAGGGGAATGGCTTTCTGATTGATCATATTAAAGGCAAGCTGGAAACCATCGCCCATCTGGTATTTAAGCATATACTCCGCCTCAGGGAAGGGATTGTAAGTAAACAGTGATATTCCCCAATACCTAACTTTACCCTGCTTAACCAAATGGTTCATCGCTTCAATACAATCACCCTGTTGAAGGTGATCGATGCTTGCTACATGTAACTGGTAATAGTCTATATAGCTACGCTTCAACCTTTTGAGTGAAGCTTCACAGGCTTGCAGCATATATTCTCTGCTATAATCAATTTCTACCGGCTTTGAAAGGCCTGGTTTCTGGCCAACTTTTGTTGCAATGATCACTTTGGAATCATTACCGAAAGCGTTTCCAATCAATTCTTCCGAATGCCCCAAGCCGTAAAAATCTGCCGTATCATAGAAATTCACACCCTCTTCAAAGGCTGTGTGTAAGGCGGTCATCGACTCATCGTCGTCAGTTCTTCCCCAGCCGATGGGCAGGTTGCCTAATTTCACGGCACCCCCGATTGCCCAGGCACCGAAACCAATCTCACTCACTTCAAGTGCTGTTTTACCAAACCGGCGGTATTTCATAATAGCTGATGTTTTTTATCTGAAAGAATATTTACGAGCGTCCAAATGATTTTCTTCTCGAAAGGATGCTGGCGCACCAGGCAATCGTGCTTGCTGCAAATAGAGCATTGTGAGTACAGGCAGCCGTCGGAATGTACAAACAGCTCCATGGCTTCACCAAATTCGTTCCTTATCAGCTGACTCAGCGCTTCCACCTCGATGTGCGCCTGGTTAATATTAAAATACCAGGGTACAGTCAGGTGGCAGTCTACATGTATGATGCTTCCATATTTAATCACCCGCAAATTATGCAGGTCTACCCAATTTTCGCGACGGTTGCTATTCAGCAGTGCAACCATTCGCGTTAATAATAGCTTATCTGCCTCGTCCATGATACCAGCTATTGAACTGCGGGTGATCCGGTAGCCAGTGAAAATAATGATCAGGCCAAAAATCATGGCCACTATACTATCGATAATAAGAATCCCGGTGTAATAGATTAATACCAGCCCTGCTACAATTCCAATAGTTGAGTAGGTGTCGGATTTAAGGTGTTTGCCACTTGCAATCAGCGCGAGGGAATCATTTTTCTTGCCATATTGTACCGCAACCTGTCCCATGATAAAATTTACTACCGCCGAAAAAACGATCAGGGCAATACCGTAGTTAAGTTGTTGCAATGGTTGCGGATAAACAAGGTGATGTATGGATTCGTAGATGATAATCATTCCGGCGATTCCTATCAGGGTGCCCTCAACAGCCGCAGAAATGAATTCCGCTTTGCCATGCCCGTAAGGATGGTTCTCATCTTTTGGTTTAGCAGAAACATACAAGCTGTATAATCCTATGAGTCCTGCAATTACATTCACCGTACTTTCAAGAGCATCGGTTAAAATGGAAACAGACCTGGTAAGAAAGTAGGCGACCATCTTAACCGCAAAAAGCAGTACGGCGACAGATATGATCCATTTCTGAATACGCAGGTTAAATAGCCGGGTTTCCACATTGAGTAAATTAGTCGCAAATGTATTTAATTAGTTTTGAAACCTGCCGGGGGTTAGCAGCTGATGTAATTCGGCCAGCAGCCCTCGGGTGTAGAGTATCGGTGATATTTGTGCTGGCAGAACTACGTGCTGTTGGAAAAGGCTCCGTTAGAAGCTGCCTATTAACCAATAGGTGTAAGAACCATGACGCATTTAAGAATTTGTTCAGCATTGTTTTCCCGAAACCAATACCCGAAAGCTAAGAGCCGAAAGCTACTTCACACTCGTTACAGAACTGCCGTTCCTGATTTTTGCGATTAACGGTGCCAACTTTTTAAGCGTTCGGAAATAAAATTCCTGGTTGAACAATTGCGAATCACGCATAGCTTTATAGGTAAGAAAAAAGCCTACGGGAGTTAATAAAAAGGTAGCAAGCCACATACCGGGAATTGGCTGCAGCACATCGGTTTTAACCAGTTTGGTTCCAAAATTATTAAGTAGGAAGAATATTACAAAGAATACAACGGCAAACACGAGAGGAGTTCCCAATCCACCTTTACGTATAATAGACCCCAGCGGCGCTCCAATTAGAAAAAGTACCAGGCATGCGATCGACATGGTAAATTTGCGGTGCCATTCAATAAGATGAAGCCGCAGCTCCCTTCTTTTTAAATCATAATCGGCA
>JBBJOD010000484.1:0-4257 GCA_037721715.1 Chitinophagaceae bacterium
TGGAAGAGCAGGTCACCTGGTTTCCGTTGCCTGTTTCCTGAGCGGTCTTCGAAAAATTGAGACCAGAGATGTGGATGGCTCTTGGCAACCTCACTGGCGGCCGAAGTATATATTTCATATGGTGCAGGATCGTTATACCACCCCATCATTTGTTTATGATATTAGTCCTGTAATAGAACGAAAGATTGAGTCAATCAAAACTTTTTCTTCCCAGTTTTTCTCTACCGGGTATCAAAGCGGCGAACCACAGACCTACATTTCAACACCCGAATTTCTTAATGCTGTTATAAGCAGGCATGCCATGTTTGGTAAGATGATTGGCGTTCCTTATGCTGAAGGATTTGTTACAGAAAAAACGGTGGGCATTAATAATTTTGAATCGATCATACAAAAAGACACGTAGTGCAAACAATTCCTCAGTGTAATGGTTAAGTTTTTAGGAAGTTTAACAACTGAAATCCTGGCTAAAAGCTTAACTTTGCATTCGATTTAACAATACAATTATATCTATGGCTGTTCCTAAATTTACAACTGTTCCCCACTCATTTCATGCAGAACTTAAAGGTCGCATTACAAAATATTTTGAAGAAGTAGGTAAATCAACTTATGGCAATTATAGCTTATTCACAAAAGCGGTCATATTGATGGTCTGTTTCCTATTCGTTTATATCCATCTCGTTTTTTTTACGCCCAGTACGGTACTATCTGTTTTAGAATGTGTTTTGCTAGGTGGAATCGTTTCGGCAATCGGCTTCAATGTAATGCACGATGGTGCTCACGGTAGTTTTAGTAAGTACAAATGGGTTAATCTTTTCGCAGCTTTTTCGCTCAATATACTGGGGGGTAACAGTTTCATGTGGAATATGAAACACAATATAATTCACCATGCCTATACTAATGTTGACGGCGTGGATGATGACATAGATATACAACCATGGATGCGCATGAGTGGCACGCAAAAAAAATATATGTTGCATAAATACCAGCACATATATTTCTGGGTACTGTATTCACTGTTTTATATTTTCTGGATATTCGTCCTCGATTACCAGAAATATTTCAAGAGTAAAGTAGGTAATATGGAGCTTAAAAAGATGAGCATGACCGACCACCTGGTATTCTGGGGATTCAAACTGTTTCATGCGTTTCTTTTTATCGGCCTTCCGATTTATTTGTTGGGATTCCCTTCGTGGTTAATTGGCTTCCTCGTTTTCACGGGTGTGGCAGGTTTGGTATTGAGCCTGGTATTTCAGTTGGCTCATACGGTAGAACATACTGCTTTTCCTGTTGCTGACGTTGAAACCGGCAGAATGGAGAACGAATGGGCAGTACACCAAATAAAAACCACTGCTAACTTTGCTACAAATAACAAAGTGATTTGCTGGCTGGTGGGTGGCTTGAATTTCCAAATAGAACACCACCTATTTCCCAAAATTTCACATGTGCACTATCCTGAAATCAGCAAAATTATCAGGCAAGCTTGCCGTGAATACGGCATTGAATATATTGAATATCCCAAAATGCGTTACGCAGTAGCATCGCATGTGGCATTTTTGAAACAAATGGGAAGCAAATAATTCAACTTATTCGATTTTTCAATAGCGGAGTTACTTACACCTGCAGGATCTTATATGGTTCTTTGCATTTTCTTCATCGCCATAAGGTGAAAATATTTAATTCCGGATACATTTACAGATTTTATGTAATCTCTGCAATTAGTTTAATATCAAGTCTAAATATCGTTGCGAATCATTTCCTCCTTGATTGATACATTGATTGCGGCATCATGTTCCGAATCGATATTATAGAGTTTACGACATCAACAATTGAGAAGATTAATGAAGTGATGGAAGCTGCCGGCGAAACCATCCTGCGTTATAAAATTTTTTCCATCTGACCACAAGGCGCTGTTCCTCGAAGTTATAGACAATGAAATAATGGCTCCGGGTGATTCCTCCTTTTTAAGGCGGAAGAAGAAACAAATATCCCGCTTACCAAAATTGACCGCAGAACGTGGCAGAACAGTAACACAACTACGGTCATTTGCAGCAATGGTAAAGGATGGCAGCTGGGTGGAGGCCTCAATAGATACCGATATTACCGACTGGCAGCCTGCACCAAAACCTGACATACGAAGGATGCTGGTTCCTTTTGGTCCCGTAATTGTCTTCGGCGCTAGTAATTTCCAGGTGTTACAGCTGCATCCGTTCATCAGACTTCACGATACATACGTTGGCAATTGTATGCCGGCATTTCAAGTACCCCTCCTGGTGTGGAAGATTCAACTTTATTATTTAGAAAATTAATTGTGTAAATTGTCTGCTTAAGTGATGCGTATATTGGATCAGTAGTCTCTAACGTTACCGCCAGCAACAAAGATTCAAGGTAGTGTTGGCATGAATTGTTGGTGCTTATATAACTTACTGCGGTTCGGAATCTATTATAAACCGAAAAATTATCAAGTATTAGTTTATGAAAAGCCTGTCACACATAACATGCCTGCTTTTAGCACTGATGATTTCCTGTACAGCTGTAACATCGCAGGGCATTAGGCAAATGATGGAGCCGGTAAGTTTCTCAGAAGTTAATATAACGGATAAATTCTGGAAGCCCAAGATGGATAAGGTTGCGACCAGTACGCTACAGGCTTGCATCTACCAAACAGAAGCCAAAACGCCACGCATACGTAATTTTGAAAAGGTAGCCCGGAACAAAGGAGAAAAACATGAAGGAATATTTTACGATGACAGTGATGTGTTTAAAGCGTTGGAAGCCATCGCCTATTCGTTAAAGAATATACCTAATAAAGAACTTGAAACAAAAGCGGATGAATGGATTGATAAGATCGCCGCAGCCCAGTTACCCGATGGTTACCTGAATACCTACTATACGCTGCACGACCTAAAAAAACGCTGGACCGATATGAGTATGCACGAAGATTATAACGGCGGGCATATGATTGAGGCTGCTGTCGCTTATTTTGAGTCTACCGGAAAAAAAAAGTTGCTGGATGTAAGCATTCGCTGGGCCGATCATTTCGATTCACTGTTTGGCCCCGGAAAAAAACATTGGGTAACCGGCCACCAGGAATTGGAACTGGCACTGGTTAAACTGTATAAGTCCACTAAAAACGAAAAATATCTCACATTAGCTCATTGGCTGCTTGAAGAAAGAGGACACAAATTGGCGTACGGCTACACCTGGACAGACTGGAAGGATACAGCGTACGCACAGGATCTAAAGCCAGTAAAAGACCAGACTGAAATAACCGGCCATGCCGTCAGGGCCATGTATATGTATACGGGTGCAGCGGATGTTGCTGCCTATACAGGCGACGAAGGTTATATGAAAGCCATGAAAACGGTATGGGAAGACGTAGTTTACAGGAACATGTATATAACGGGTGGTGTGGGATCGTCAGGAGGAAATGAAGGTTTTTCAAAAGATTATGACCTTCCCAATGAACAGGCTTATTGCGAGACATGTGCTTCTGTTGGAATGGTTTTTTGGAACCAGCGTATGAATTCGCTTACTGGTGAAAGTAAATATATAGATGTTCTTGAAAGAAGCCTCTATAATGGCGCTTTGGATGGATTGTCGCTTACTGGTGACCGTTTCTTTTACGGCAACCCCCTTGCATCAATGGGTAAGCATGAACGCCGCGAGTGGTTTGGAACCGCCTGCTGTCCTGCAAATATTGCCAGGTTAGTGGCATCACTCGGTGATTATGTTTATTCAAGCTCTGACGATGCCATTTGGGTAAATCTATTTGTAGCAAGCAATACTATCCTTACCCTCGCAAAAGGCAAAGTGCCGCTGCTAATGGATACAAACTACCCCTGGGATGGAAAAGTAAAACTAACTGTTAATCCTGTAAAAAAAATGACCTATGCTTTACACCTGCGCATACCCGGTTGGGCAGGCAATGAAGCTGTGCCTGGAAATCTATACCACTTTGTTAACTCTAAAGAAAGAGGAATTTCAATGATGGTAAATGGCAAGACGGTGGAGTATAGAACCGATAAAGGTTATGTTGTAATAAAACGAGAATGGAAAAAAGGTGATGTCGTTGAATATACTTTGCCAATGGATGTTAAACGAGTTGTGTCCAGGCCAGAAATAAGCTTTAACACAAACAGGGTAGCTTTGCAAAGAGGCCCACTTGTTTATTGTGTGGAAGGGGCTGATAATGAGGGGAAAGCCTGGAACCTGGTGATGCCGGATAACGTTTCAATTCAAATGCAGCAGCAGCTCATC
>JBBJOD010000485.1:0-4256 GCA_037721715.1 Chitinophagaceae bacterium
AAGCACCATTAGCCACTTCTGCTCATGAATGTTTTGCGGTCTCGTTTCGTTCATTGCTAAAGCAGCCGGTGTAATAAGCCAGTTCTGCCCTGCAAAAGTCTCAATACGTTTCATAATACTTCTCTTTTTAAGATTAAAAAAAATAAAACAATCAGCTTATAAAAAAATTGATCATCTGATGACTTTTATTTAGCTATTATTAAGTCAATAAAAAGACGCTACTTAACTAACTTAATATCCGCCACCTTATCACCTATTTGTTTGGCAAGCGGTAAACTCATTTCAACCACAATTTTGTAGTGTATACCTGCATAAACCCGCGAAATAGCACCCTCTTCGGTCACCTTAGTAAAAGAAGTATATTGCCTGGCAGTGGAACCATTCCAGATATACGTGTTATCGGTTACCGCAACGTTATCACCCAATTCTCTTGTTAACACCTGCATTGCCGACCCTAATATATAGGTTAGTGCTGATGGATATTCAGGGTAAGGAGGCGTTGGTACTAAAGTCTGCCAGGCAGGATCAATAAATCTGTTGATATAGGTAACCGGGCGAATAATATTATATTTATATTTAAACCTCCACATGTTAATCAACGCATCCCTTGTAGCTATTGATGTTTTAGCATACAGCTCAGCCGCCCGCCCAAGGTCAAACCCCTTTTTTTCCAGTACCTGTGTTACAATCGAGATGAAATGTCCGGGTACCGCGTATCCGTTTCCTGGACCTCCAACATCAGCCCAAAACCGGGCAATTGTTTTTTGCTCAGGAGTCAATGTTATTGAGATATCATACACCTCTTTTACCATTTTGTAAAATTCAGACGACTCGTCTTCGGAATAAGGAAAGGGAAAGGGAGGAGCCGTTGCGGTTAAACTTGACTCCAGGAAGGGCCTTGCTTCCCCTATATACGGGCCCGCCGGTTTAGCAAAAACAGGAGGAGTTGGCTCCCAGGCACCCGGAAATACCGGCCACACGTAATCAGTATTGGATATGTTCATATTGTCAGTCTTTGACCAGTCATGAACAGCGGTGGCAATGGAACGTCCAAAGGTTTGCGAACGGGTTAGAACAGCCTCTGATGTACCGGAGGCAAATCGCTGGTTGTAGGCGCGTTCTAAAGAATCGATGCTGACCTTACTGGCTTCGGTAAGGCCGGCTAATAATAAACGTGACATACTTGCTAAAGCAGCGTTGGCACTGGCCGCCCATAAATAATCTTCCTTTACTTCCGCAGCAGGCATCCCAGGCATCTGGTAAAGCTTAGTGGACAGGCTTACCGAACCTTTAATGCCTGGTTGTACCGATTCATACAGGCCAACTCCAATATAACCGAAGTTGCTCATGTTTAAAAGTGCAAAAGGCGCTGGGTTTTGGTGCAGTTGAATACGTATCAGCAGTTTGTACCAGTCGTGTGCAACGTCGGCACTTTCATTAGTTACTTCTGGTCGCTTATCTGTTTTTTTGCAACTGAACAGAAAAATGAAAAGGGAAATCAGCAGCAGGCATGCTACTTTTTGTCGGTTGAGCATTGATTGTAATTTCATGATGAATGAATTTATTTGGTTAAGGAACAGGGGAATAACTTATTTTTTCAAAACACCTATGTACGGCGGGATGTGGTCTATTCCCTTAAGATACATTTATTGAGTTCTTCGGGTAGCGCCAGCATTTCCAGTTTGAACGTCTTTACTGCGAACGGTATTAAATACAATATCTTAATAGTAGTATTATTTTATTTCTCTTCGAAGTTCTAAAATTTGTATGCCGTTATCCACTATCTGAAATAATAACAATTTTTCGGTAGCGACTTTCCTTTAATGATTTGTACTTCATAATAGATCGTTTTTAAATGTGTGATTTGAAAGGCGAGAGAACAAATCTTTCTTATGAATTATTTTTTGGAATTTAAAATGCAGTTGTATGTAATCACAGATTTTGAAAGAATATTCCATTATATGAACGACGTCTTCACCCTACCTTTTTGGTAAAGTCTATACTTGAACTTTGTTGGCTAAAAAGATTAGCCAGAGGTATTTGAGTTTTTTATTGGGTTGGCCATGGCACTTTTTTTTGAAAAGGATAATTAAATTCTTCTCAAAGCTATTCCATGGTGAAGAGGAAGCCTATCACATTTAGTTCAAAGGTTGGTAATTTTAGTTCAACAGCTAAAATATCTAAAATGAAATTATTACCCGACTTTGACAGTTAAATAATCAGAAGGTAAATGGCCATATTTCTTCTTGAAACATTTGGAAAAATAGGACGGGCTGGTGAAACCGGTTTGAAATGCAATTTCTGCAATGTTGCCGGCATTTTTATTCAGTAATCTCATTGCTTCGTTTAGCCGGTATTCAATAATAAAAGTATTTGGGGATTTGCCGGTAAGTGAAATCAATTTACGGTACAATTGAGATTTGCTGCAACCCAGAGGTTTGCTAAAATCATCAATTTTTAGATGTTCGTTGCTCCAGTTAGATTCTATGTAATCCATGAGAAGATTTAAAAATTTTTCATCCGTGGGTGTAAGACAAGATATGCTTTCTCCTTCAACGATAGTTTCAGCGTTTTCATCATTGTATAGTTCTTTAACATCCGATGATACTATAACTTGCCCTTTGATGACCTTACACATCCGTTCGGCTAATTTTATAGTGCCCTCAAAAATTAATTTCTTTTCAGTTACCGGTAAACCGGCACTCAATCCTATTTTAAAATGAATTTGATCCTTAATTATATTATTCCTGAAATCTTTAAATAGTAACTGAATACTCAGTGCAGTATGAACAGCCTGCGAGACCGATTTAAAAGAAACCAAAAACTGGCTTTCAGTTTGTTTAACCAGGTTTCCCTCATGCACATTTAACCGATTAAGAATCGCATTATTGAAATCATGTAATAAACATTTAAATTGTTCATAATCATTTGGCATCGGTGCAAATCGTTTCAACGCTATAATCATAATTACTCGTAGGGCCGATTTATTAATAACTTTCAGTTCCGTATTTTGTGATTTTTCCGGGTCTTCAATTCTGCCTAAAAATAATTCGACGCTGCCTGCATCTACTTCTATTATGCTGTTCGGAACGTCGCCATGAGCCTGGTGATGCATTTCCTGAATGGCCTTTGCATTGGGTGCTTCAATTAAACAAAAAGCATTTTTTCGTTTTTCATCAAACCAATAAGTCAATACCTTGCACCTAAATTGATCCTGTATTTTTAGATCTTCCTGGTGCATATGTAATATATTTTCTGCTGTAACCGTTTCGAAAGGATCGTGGCGATCCATATAAATGGGCATATAAATATTTTTAAGGTTTACTCTGATGGGCTTGCGCAACTCCCCTGCGTTGTTATTATTCCTCTTTTGTTGCTCATTTACGGTTCATATAAGACGCATCCTTACCTGTTAATGAAATACAATACTTTCAGTAGGCAAATGAATAACAATATACTAAAAATGCTTAATAGATGTACATAGGTCAATACCTTTCATCTAAAATGACAGTTTGGTTAAATGGCATTTTAATTTACATATAATAAATATTGCTGCATTCACAGCATGTGGCACATATAAAGAATACTCCCGGGAGTTACTTTCATATAACCAGGCATTCCATCCTTCGCTTTTTTGAACGTTCCAATCTTTCTGCCAGCTTCCATCTCTTTTTTTGGCCAAATGAAGCCCTTTACTCCGTTACTACCGACGTCTGCCTTCCAAAAGTTCTCCCAGTTACCCGAGTGCTTCATGTACTTTCTGTAAAGCGTCCTACCTAATCCCTTTGCTACTTGCCTGACCAAAGCTATGCAGCTGTAGAAGGGTTACAGCTAAAGCCAAAGACTAGCGACAAAAGGGACTTCTTAGTCATTCCAATTTTTATTGATTTCCTTTCAGGTACATTGGCATTGAATGTTCAAAAGAGTAATTACTATTCCTGAAGGTAGACGAAATAAGTAAAGCTTTATTTCAACATTAGGTTGTTCTACTACAGAGAGATAGCAGGGATAGACTGCGTAATGGTCATTATGAGAACGAGATGCACTCATTAAGTTTCTTTTTCGTGTATGCGTAGTCGTATTTTTTAGAACACAGTCTGGCACACCATTTCATATCTGTGTTTCTATTTCTCGACTATTGTAAGCCCATTTGCAACCGCCCTTTCCGCTCCATCAGATGGTCTGTTCTTTACTTTAAAGGCTGCACCTTCTCTTACCACTAACGTTGAAGAACCTCCTCCATCGAGGTTGATCGC
>JBBJOD010000486.1:0-4243 GCA_037721715.1 Chitinophagaceae bacterium
AAGAAAGAAAGACGGCAGGTATGTATGAAGCCACTTACCTTGAACTTTATACATTGAATACCGATACCATTCGAATTTTTATTCCCGAAGAGGGCAGTCATACGTCAATTGTCACAATAACAGAGAAAGAGAACCCCACTGACTCAACCCTGGAATCAAAACAAATTTTACAGGAAGAAAACACCGTTACTGTTTCAAGTGCCGACAGTACAGCAATAAAAAAGAATAATTTGCAAATCATCAATTCAGATTGCAAAAATTTTGCAACCGAATATGATGTTGATAAATTTCGCGTTAAGTTGCTGAACGACAAAACCATCGTTGAAAAGATGGTATCGGCCAGGAAATTCTATAAAAGCAAATGCTATTCTGTAAACCAGGTGAAGGCACTATCTGAACTTTTTCCAAGCGATGAAACGAAGTACCAGTTCTTCGAAATATCTTATCCTCATATAGCAGAAACATCTAATTTCTATTCACTGGAAGAAATGATTCAGGGAGAGTTATACAAGAACCGGTTTAGGGAGTTGATCAAAAAATAAGCAGGTAAGCAAGTATGATTCAACGTTATTTCCTTGAAGTTTCCTATAGAGGCACCAATTACAGTGGATTTCAGAAACAGGCCAACGCAAACACCATCCAGGAAGAAATTGAAAAGGCATTTGCCGTTATACAGAAAGTTCCGATTGAGCTAACTGGCTCTTCCAGAACGGATGCAGGCGTTCATGCGCTGCAAAACTTTTTTCATTTTGATTATAACGGCTTAGTTCACCCCCAGTTTGCTTATAAAATTAATTCTGTACTGCCGGAAGATATTGTTGTAAAAAATATTCTGCCAGTATCAAACACCGCCCACTGCCGGTTTGATGCAATTGGTCGCAGCTATAAATATTATATTTATCATAGAAAAGATCCGTTTATACGTGACAGGGCCTATTATTATCCATACACCCTAGATTTGCAAAAATTAAATGAAGTTGCCGGTTTGATAACGCAATATCAAGATTTTACTACTTTTTCAAAACGCAACACCCAGGTTAAAACTTTTGAATGCGTTATTGAGAATAGTGAATGGACAATCGAGGCCAACCAACTTGTTTATCATGTTAAATCAAACCGCTTTCTGCGTGGAATGGTGCGAGGTTTAACCGGTACGATGTTGCAGGTTGGCCGTAATAAAATTTCAATGGAGGCAATGCGACTGATCATAGAAGGCAGAGACTGTTCGCGGGCCGACTTCTCTGTTCCTGCCAAAGGTTTGTTTTTGGTATCGGTGGAATATCGCGCCAATATCTTTGACTAGCAATTACAAAGTTGGCAGGGAAGTATTTACCTGTTAAATGACACCCGGCAACTATTTCAATGCTGCAATTCCAGGCAACTCCTTCCCTTCAAAGTATTCAAGTAGGGCCCCCCCCCCGGTAGAAACATAGCTCACCTTATCAGCAAATCCGAACTGGTTAATCGCGGAAACAGAATCTCCCCCTCCTACCAGTGAATAAGCGCCTGCCTGCGTAGCATCTGCAATGGCTTCAGCCACGCATTTTGTTCCATGTTGAAATTTTTTCATTTCAAATACGCCCATAGGTCCGTTCCAAAGGATTGTCTTCGACTGCCTTATAATATTACAGAATTGTTCACAGGCATAAGTGCCAATGTCTAATCCCATCCAGCCATCCGGTATATTATTACTAGGTGAATGAGAGGTATTGGCCTCTGCGTCAAATCTGTCTGCAATCGTTGAGTCGGAGGGCAAGTGTATACATACGCCTTTCTCAGTAGCTTTCGCCATTAAAGCTTTTGCAGTTTCTAACCGGTCATCCTCACATAAGGAACTACCAATTTTTCCTCCTTCGGCTTTCATGAAAGTATATGCCATTCCGCCTCCTATTATTATATCTGTAGCCCGATCCAACAGGCTCTCGATTATCAGTATTTTATCTGAAACTTTTGCACCGCCCAAGATGGCAGTAAAAGGCTTTTCTGCCTGGTGCATCACTTTTTCTGCATTAGCTACTTCACTATCCATCAAGAGTCCAAACATTCTCTTGTCGGATTCGTAAAATTTAGCGATTATAGCAGTAGATGCATGCGCCCGGTGAGCAGTGCCGAATGCGTCATTAACATACACATCGCCTAACTCACTTAATTTCCGGGCAAATTCTTCATCGCCTTTTTCTTCTTCCTGGTAGAAGCGAAGATTCTCCAGTAACAGTACTTCCCCCGGCAACAAATCGCCAGCATACTCGTGTGCCTGTTCGTCTATACTGTCATTGGCAAATAATACAGGTGTTGCCACATTAGGGTCTTCCGAATCTATTTCAGCCTCTGGCTTGCCGTCATTCAGTAAACTGGTTAAATGGCCGACGAGATGGCGTAAAGAGAATTTGTCTGAAGGTCCGTCTTTCGGACGACCCAGGTGCGACATAAGAATAACGCTACCACCGTCTTTCAATATTTTCCTGATGGTCGGAATGGAAGCCAGCATACGGTTGTCATCGGTTATTTCAAACTTATCGTTCAAAGGAACATTAAAATCAACCCTTACCAATGCCCGCTGACCAGAAAAGTTAAACTCGCTGAATTTTGACATATAATATTATTGAAATAGTCTGCTTACCTTAAAGGAAGCAGCGGAAAACCACTTGTGTAATTAGTACAACCGAATTAATTTTTATTGATCAACCCTGCGAAATGTTTCACTGTACGCACCAACTGTGAAACATAACTCATTTCGTTGTCATACCATGCCACCGTTTTTACCAGCTGACGATCACCAACAGTGAGTACCTTTGTTTGCGTAGCGTCAAACAGCGAACCAAATGTACTTCCAATGATATCTGATGAAACAATTTCATCTTCGTTATAACCAAAACTTTCATTAGCAGCGGCCTTCATGGCAGCATTCACTTCTTCAATTGACACCGTTTTATTTAAAAAGGTAGTTAGTTCTGTTAATGAACCTGTTATGGTCGGCACACGTTGTGCGCTACCGTCAAGCTTCCCCTTCAATTCAGGTAAAACCACGCCAATGGCTTTGGCAGCGCCGGTGCTGTTTGGAACAATATTGGCAGCGGCAGCCCTGGCACGGCGCAAATCACCTTTGGGATGAGGAGCGTCTAAGGTGTTTTGATCGTTAGTATAGGCATGAATTGTTGTCATGATGCCTCCAATGATTCCAAACTCATCGTTCAGTACTTTGGCCATTGGAGCAAGACAGTTGGTTGTACAGGAAGCGCAAGAAATAATTGTTTCTGAGCCATCAAGAATTTCGTGGTTTACATTAAAAACAACCGTTTTGAGTTCCCCAGTTGCAGGAGCAGATATTACTACTGATTTTGCACCTGCGGTTAAATGTGCTTCTGCTTTTGCTTTATCTGTGAAGAACCCGGTACTTTCAATCACAACATCCACTTCATGACTTGCCCATGGTATTTGAGCAGGGTCTTTTTGTGCGTAAATTTTTACTTCATCGCCATTTACCACAATGGCATCTTCCGTGGCTTTCACCTCAACGTCGAACCGGCCCTGCGCACTGTCGTATTTCAGCAGGTGAGCAAGCACTTTAGGACTGGTAAGATCATTTATTGCCACTACATCAATTCCTTCCATATTGTAGATCTGGCGATAAACCAGTCGTCCTATTCTTCCAAATCCATTAATGGCCACTTTTACTTTATTCATAATATTGAATGTTATTTAAATAAGGATGCGAAGTTACATTTTACGATATATTCTTAATGATAATTTTTTCCCGGGGCTGTCATTATTCTACAGCATTATATCAATCCACCTGGAAATAGTTTCTACCACGGCTTTGAACATCCGAATAAGTAAAAACATTAATATGGCAGTCAGCACCTGAAACCAACACAAAAAGTTTTGGCAGAAATAGTCAGGGCTTATATCTTTGCAATCCTTTCGCAGGCCCCCTGTCAGATTTGTTAGAATAACGCCGCGTTGGTCAATCGGCTAAGACGCATCCCTTTCACGGATGAATGACGGGTTCGACTCCCGTACGCGGTACCAATCTTTCCGGGCTGTTCTCTATAGAACAGCCTTTTTACATCTACTATCAACGTTCGGTATGTTCGCCTGGATGATAATTGCTTTCGGCACTCTTCAAAACATCTTCCTTATAAAACAAAACATCTTTAAACCTGCCTTCGAGGAACAACGGTGCCTGGTCTAAGAAGTGTTTGGATGAGGCATGAAAAGACTGGCCCCCTGCCATCACCGATTT
>JBBJOD010000046.1:0-15272 GCA_037721715.1 Chitinophagaceae bacterium
AAAGTTTACCGGCTTTTCATCCACCATTTCTTTTAAAAAATCCCGAAATTCCCGATTCGTTTTCATGCCAGGTAAGTGTAAATCGTATTCATTACTGTACGCTTTGATGCCGCCTCTTTCTTTCCATGTTCACCTAATTAGTCCCAGGTATATTGTCTTTAGAGAAAAAGCATGGGTAAGAATGTCTATCTCGTTGCATCGTTGCAGTACCCATCCAATACAACGTGTTTGCCTTTTAGAACATCCGGTATCCGGTCTTCTTTTTCTACTAATTCTATTATCCATTCATCAGTGCGTTCTTTAATATAATTGACTACAAAATCATTCAAGTATTCCTGAGGTACAAACATCTTCATCGCCTGATCTATAAAATAGTATTTAGTCTAATTTTACCTTAACTTAACCTATACTACCCTAAGCCATGGCATCATTCACAATACATCCTGGGATATAAACGATTTAAATTTTTAATGGTCAAAAATTAGCACATAAAAATAGCGGGGACCGTTTTGACAGGTACTGTATAACCTTTACATTGTTTCAAAGAGGAAGCCTCCCTGATTAGTATTTATTTTAGTTTTCGCTTGTAATAAGTTAATCCAAATGGATTCATCCCTACAGTTATTGTTGTTCCAGGAGTAATGCTTCCATTGTTGCCCAATGAGTAGGTGGTAACAATATTAGAAGAAGGTCCTGGATGCGTAATAAACATTTTATTACCATCGTTATCTACAAGAATATTATGAGGCGTATTTACAATAGAATTTACGGGAGTTCCGACTAAACTACTGTTGATTGTCTCTACGGAATAAATTTGAGTTCCCGTTATATTTCCTATATAAATAAAATTCCGCGAAGGGTTAGCGAAAATGCCATGTGCTCCCACTAAACCAGTACTTGCAATTTCCGTTAGATTAGTACCATTTAAAGTGAATAAAGTACCCGATTGGCAAGCAACAAATAGTTTATTTGAATTGGATATATGATATAAATGAGGAACTTTAGCCACCGCCTTTGAAGCAAGCTTATTATAATCAGTGGCAGAGTACATATAAATACTGTCCGGTATTTTTGGATCACTTGTTAATATCGAAACATATGCTCTTGTGCCACTTGCGTTTAGAAATATATCATGTGGTTTCATCCCTACACTAATCGTTTTGACCACCGTATTATTTGAAAGATTTATCACGGAAATGGTATTATCAATATCGTTAGTTACCCATAACTGCTTTCCAATACCATCTGCCCACATGTGAAAAGCTCCACTTCCAACAGGTATTGAGGTTTCAAGAAGTTGTGTTTTGGGATTAACGATATGAACTTTATTTTGTGCCCTGTCACCAATGTATAATTTATCCTTGGAAGGAACATATACAACATAACCAGGCACTGATCCGGGTATAGAAAGGGTATTTAAAACCTGGTTAGAATTGGCATCAATAAAACTAATACTACCACTTGACAGATTAGCTACGACCACACGTTCTTCATATTTCTTTTGGTCGTAATCCTTGTCACAGGCAGTAAATGATATTGATGCTAACATAAGGAAGGCTGTGTGTAGAAAAATGGTCTGTTTCATTTTTACAATTTTAAGATTAGATAGAAATGAGATGAAATTTATTAATTTAACCCGTTGGCGGAGTTAATTAGCCAACACCTGTTTAACTCTGCTCACCGGTTGGTTGTAAATGAATTTGTTTAAGAACTGTAAAATTGTGAACCCCCGTCACCTTTGCCAATATCCTGAACTTTTAAAAATAAGAGGCTTGAGATCTTTAGTGCCGATGAAATTCGTGGCAGGCTCGGTTTCTGTGTTGCCAGAAATTGTCCAGATATTGTTTTCCATCTTTATTTACTCTAGGGTGGGGTATTTTTCTTCAGTATAATCAGAGTAGTCAATTTATCTTTCTAACTCAATAGCCCCCAATACTTTTAATAATTCTGTAGTATTATCTACTTTTAGCTTTTCCATCATATTTCCAACATGAGCTGAAAGAAGTTTTTTGCTTAGTCCTGTTTTTTCAGCTATCAGTTTAAAAGAAAGGTCTGAAAGTAAATAAGCGGCTATTTCTATTTCCCGCTCTACAAGTGCTTCCTGTTTAAATTCCATGATAATTTAGCATGAAGGCTAAGAGGAAATTCTCAAGATTCTGTTTTTTTACTTTTAAAAATTACACTACAAAGATTCAAGGCTTAAAAGGGATACGCAATACACCTTTTAGTGTATTTTACATATACACCTTTTGGTGTAGAGGAGTAAGTTGAAGGATTGAAAAATGAAAAAATAATAAATTACAGCAGCTTATGATCCGCAGCATATTTAACCAGCGAGGCAGTATTCTTTAACTGCAATTTAGCGAGCATATTTTTCCGGTGCGTATCTACCGTAACGATGCTAAGAAAAAGCTTGTCTGCGATTTCATGGTTGGTAAGGCCATCGGCAATAAGGCGGATGATCTCAACCTCTCTTGCCGTAAGGTGTTTTTTAGTATCCGAGGTATTAACGTTTCGATCGGTAAGATGAGTAAATAAATTATTGGAAATTGCGGGACTGATATATTTTTCACCCTGCATTACTTTACCTATGGCCTTCAACAGCTCTGTTTTGCCGGTATCTTTATTAATAAAAGCATCTGCTCCAGCCTTCATCATTTTACTGACAATAGCCGCATCGCAAAGCATGCTGACAACAATAACTTTTATGTGAGGCTTTTCCTGCTTAATGATTTTGGTGGCTTCCAATCCATTTAATACCGGCATGTTGATATCCATGATCACACAATCAATATCCCTCAGCAAAACTTTATCCACTGCATCACGACCGTTATGGGCAGTATCAATTTCGCCAATTGTTTTTTCGGTTTCCAGTATTCTGGAAATACCATCTGTAATAAGCTGGTGGTCATCGGCAATTAACAAATGGATGGGTGATTGATAAGACATACTTAATTAAAATTATACGGTATTTCAATCAGCACACTGGTTCCCTTTCCAGGTTGCGAATCAATAGTGATGATGCCGTTCAGCACCTTGGTGCGTGTATCTAAATTATGCAATCCATAGCCATCTTTACGGTTGCTTACATCAAACCCTCTTCCGTCATCTTCTATCATTAAAATTATTTTTTCATTCCGCAGGCCTATCTGCAACGATACATGTTTGGCGCCGGCATGTTTCAATACATTATTAATCAATTCCTGCGTAATGCGGTATAAAGTGAGCTCATAATCTTTTTGCAATCGCTGGTTCATGCCAAAGATTACCAGGCTGAAGTGCAGCCGTTCCGTTTCATTGATTTTGCTAACGAGTCCTTCTACTGCGGTGGTATATCCAAATTCTTCGAGTATGCCAGGACTTAGGTTGAGCAATAGCCGGCGCACATCCTGCATCGCTTCACTTATTAAGTTTTCAGAACTTTGGGCCAACGACACTATTTCTTCATTATTTGTAGCGGATGCTTTTTCACTTAAAGAAGATAAAAATAATTTTAAGGCGGAAAGTTTAATGCCGACCTCATCATGCAGGTCTTTTGAAATGCGTTTGCGTTCTTCTTCCTGGGTGGCAACCATTGTTTTAATCTGCTCAGCCTGTTTTCTCTTTAAGCCACGAATATGATTTCGATAGAAGGTATATCCCATACCGCCAATCAACAAGGCATATAAGGTATAAGCCCACCAGGTACGCCACCAGGGCGGCAGCACTTTGAAAGAATATGCTGTTTCGCTCCAGACGCCGAAAGGGCTTAGTGCTTTTAGTTTAAATGTATAAGCCCCTTCCCTCATATTACCAAAAACGGCGGTGGAAATATTGCTGAGCGGGCTCCAGTCAGTAGTATAACCTTCCAGTTTATATTGATATTTAACCTGTTTTGGCAACGCAGGTTCTATAGCCGCAAAATCTATGCTTATTGAGTTGTCTTTATAGGGAAGCACCAGGTTGATGGGTACCGGGTAAAACCTTGATACTCTATCCAATTGTATGTCACCATATTTTTTTCCCATGCTGTCCAAAACTGCAGGTGATAACACTTTCCCAAACGATGTAATCATTTCATTGAGCAGGGTAAGGCTGTCAATTAATTTATTACTTTGACGCATACGAAGAATATTATTCCAGCAGATGTTCTCATTATTCACTTTTACAGCTTGTATTTTTAAGTTCAGGGCTTCGTGGTTCTTCTTATTGACAGCTGCATAATCAAATCGTATGAGTTTATTGTTTCCGCTCCCGACCCATATTATTCCCATATTGTCCAATAACAAGGAATTAAAAGCCGCTTCTTTTATTGGGTAGCCGGTATTGTTATTAAAATTTTCAAATTCAATATCCTGAATGTTGCCAATGGTTGATGGCTTTTCTCTAAGTCCTGACAAACCATTGTTTGTTCCAAACCATATCATATTCCTTTGTTGATCTTCCACCATAGCCCATATATAATTATCTGCCAGCCCCTGTTCCGTGGTATAATTAGTAAAGTTTTTCCCGTCAAATTTGCTGACACCTGCATTTGTGCCAACCCAGATGTTTCCAGCCTTATCCTTTATAAGGCTATATATCTTATTGCTTATCAGCCCCTGAGCGGTGGTATACCCGGTAAAACGATTGCCATCAAATTTGCTTACGCCATCATCATGCGTTGCAATCCAGAGGTTACCTGAATTATCTTGTATGATCTGTTGTACATTGTTACCTGCCAATCCCTGGGCGGTAGTAAAATTTGTAAAACTTTTTCCATCGAATCTACTCACGCCTCCATGTGTTCCAATCCAGATATTACCAGCATTATCCTGCGAGATACTACTTACAGAATTATTTGCCAGCCCCTGGGCGGTGGTATAATTAGTAAAACAAGTGCCGTCATATTTACTCACACCTCCTTTATCCGTAGCAAACCAGATATTTCCTGCTTTATCCTGCATCATATCCCATACTCTACTATCTGCCAGTCCCTGGGCTATGTTATAGTTCGTAAAGCTTTTTCTATCAAATTTGCTCACGCCCCCATCAGAGGTGCCAAACCAATAGTTGCCGGCTTTATCCTGCAAGATCATGAACACCAGATTGCCCGCCAGCCCGTGCGCAGTAGTATAATTTGTTAAGCTATTGCCCTCGTATTTGCTCACCCCGCCGTGTGTTGTGAACCACAGGTTACCGGCTTTATCCTGCAGGATGCTGGAAATATTATTCTCAGCCAGCCCCTGTGCCTCTGTGTAATTTGTAAATTTGATGCCATCGTATTTGCTGATACCTCTTGCATAAGTACCAAACCAAAGGTTGCCGGCTTTATCCTGCACGATGCAGGATACATCATTATCAGCCAACCCTTGTGCTGTTGTATAATCCGTGAACCTGTTCCCGTTGTATTTGCTCACTCCTGCGCTTGTGCCAAACCACAGATTGCCGGCCTTATCCTGCGAGATACTGTTTACAGATTTACCTGCCAGCCCCTGTGCTGTTGTATAATTAACAAAGATTTTTTCATTGTATTTACTTACACCTCCTGCAGCAGTGCCAAACCAGATATTTCCATTTCTATCCTGCATCATACAGCTTATATAATTATCTGCCAGACCATGAGCAGTTGTATAGTTTGTAAAACTTTTGCCGTCAAATTTGCTTGCGCCTCCCTCGTGGCTACCGAACCAAAGATTACCCCTGCTATCCTGCATAATGCAGGATACAAAATCACCCGCCAGGCCCTGGGCTGTAGTATAATTTGTGAAACGGTAGCCGTCATATTTGCTCACGCCTGAACTCGTTCCGAACCAGAGGTTGCCCTCTTTATCTTCAGTCATGGAAAATACCACATTACCTACCAGCCCCTGGGCTATGGTATAATTTGTAAAATTTTTTCCGTCATATCTACTCACGCCTCCCCCGATCGTGCCAAACCAGAGGTTGCCGGCTCTATCCGATGCGCTGCAGAACACTGAATTTAGAGGAAGCCCTTGCTCAGTGCCATAGTTGGTAAAGAAAGGGGCGCCTCCGTTTGATGAATCTATTCTGATGACAGGCTTTCTTGCTTTTATTACTTTGGGCTGATTGTGTACAGTGATGGGGATTACTTTTGGCGCAGCAAAGCTATCTTTCAGGATTTTGTTGATTGCCTGTGGGTTCTTATTAGTATCATCTGGAGCGTGTGGTGGCGGTTGATATTGGCATGAATTGAAAGTTAAAAGGCATACCAGTATAATGCAACACCACAATAAAATTAAAGAGTAGGAGCATCTATGTTTTGGTAACTGCTTTTTCAAAAAATTATCTCTTTATTACTCTCGAAATTACGATTTGTTTATGGCAAGTTCTTCTTCTGAATTCAGTATTAAACTCCGCACTATCGCAATACCACATATAACCAGGTTGGTATTTTTCGTAGCGGAAAGATTCACATCACCCGGACCGATCTGTTAGAATGAACGTTTAATATACTAAAGTATATTGTTGCTAATATGTTTTCCAAACGTAAAAAGTCAAATAATAATGCAAAAAGCAGTAGTGTCGAAGAGAAGCGACAAACTGGAAATCTTAGCAATTGTAATGGGAGAAAAAACTAAAAAATAATTAGACGTCGGAGCGTTATTCCACATTACCTCCGGATAAGCACTCATTTTTTGACCATTCTGTCTGAGTCAAGCTGAAGCACCGAAGCAATATATAATGAAGTAACTCATAGTAATTTGCATCTTGTAAAGTTCTGATGCTTATCAAAAGCGACCTCATTGAATTGATGATATCATGTTCAAATTTCTTTTTTGTCATTAACGAGTTGACTACCCCATCCTGTTTTGTCGGTCTTCCAGTATTCTGCGGCATTTGCTGACGAACTTTTTCCTGCTTTCGAAGAATTTCGATTACCCCCAGTAAGGAAATAGAAATCGGTTATCTAAAACAATCAATGCCTATAGAAGAAGGACAAGTTTTACATAGCTTTTGGCAACGATTAATGAAAATAAGTACTTTTATTGCAGTATTTGCAGTTCGTTAAAGTGGTGAGTAATTCGGTGAGTTATAAAATATATTACTTCCAAAATACTGATAATTATGCATTTAGAGGAAGATTACAAATCCCTCACTCTCCGCTGGTTGTATAATATGATAACTTTCAATGAATTATAAGGCATTTTTGTGCTGCGTAAAATTTCCCGAACCCATGGATAATTTGAAGAATTTTCATATGAAAAAGCCGTGGTGTGTTTACAATTTTAATACATAAACACCGATTTAAGAAAGTCAGGTTTTTCGATACCGATATTAGTTCCCTAGATGTATTAGATCTAAAATTTTCCAAACAGGCCTTCTTTGCAAGATTCATTCTAGATTTTTCAAACCAGGGACTCTGACGTATACACTGTAAGTATCAACAACTTTCGTTGATACTTACAGCAAAGTAGCAATAGCCAAACTTTACGACTGCAAAAATGCCATTACTGCTGTCGATACCCTAAACGATAGTGTGCTCCCATTCTTTGAAGGACATCGAATCCTCTTCTGCGTATGTTGACCGACAGGGACACAGAGTGTTGTGGCAACCAGAATATCACGATTATGAATTGTATTTGCAAATTGAAGCCATAGATCAAGGAGCCAACAGACAAACGGCATATGTGAATGCTTTCATCGGACTTTCCAGCATGAATTCTATGCTATAGCCTTTAGGAAAAAACTATATGCTTAAAAAGATGATTGCTTCATGTGTCTGCTTAAACTTTTCTTCCGTTAGTTGTGCACTGTTACGTACTGCGGCGCATAAAAATGTTTGCATCAGAAAACATGGAAGCAAAAAATATTGATTTGGAGTCGTCAGCTGGGATGAGCTAAAAAATTTTTAAACTTGCAATGCAGCAGCGCAAAAGGCTTTTTTTTTTCAACGAAGCAGTAAGAAACCTGGCAAAAATATGCTGTTTGAAAAAATGCAGTGGTAAAAAATTTCAATGAGTAATCGAGCGTTTGCTTTTAGTTCAGGATAATGGCGATGGCTTTGATATTTCACATCAAACTATGTGTCGAAATGGCTATACAATACGAAAAAGAGCAAAGGATTAAAATGGCACTTTAAACATTGATTCAGAAAAAGGGAGGCATAACGGTGCATCTTCGATTTAAAATCACCTGAATGGGTAACTGGTAATGTAAAAAATATAAATTATTTCGGGAGTAGCAATTCTTCATAGCAAACGATTTACCTCGGAAAACAAAGTAGCCATTTTGGAAGATGATAAACCACTGCGCGACGGTTTGTATATGTTGATAGCCGGTTCGCCAGGATTTGTTTGTATCTGGAGCTTATTTAGGAATTCATTTTTGCAAGAGCAATAATATCCTACAGAAGCCTTATTACTGTTAAAATTAGTTTATACTTGATGGGAATTGAGATCATTTTCAAAAGCGGGAACATATTAAGATGCTAATGCAAAAAAATACACATGCATGATTTGAAATAAAACATTTGAATTTAAAAAAAGATGTAAAGAGGTTACTGTTGAATTCATAATTTAATGAGATTTACTCTCCAGGCAACAAGTAATGAATACTTACAGCAAGCAGGTTGGGTGTTATTTTTAATATGCGATATTATCAAAGCACATAGGGAGATATAAAAGTGGAAAGAAGGTGGGAGAGCGAGAAGTTTATTTTTCAATGGGCTTAATTAAGATATTTTCATATAACAAGCATATGAAAACTATTGCTTTTTTAGGTGTTTCAGTGTGGCTGCTGTTATTGAGCAATAGTCGGGAAAGCTATGCCCAAACTCAAAAGCTCAGGTTCGAACACATTAAAGCAGAGCAGGGACTTCCCGATAATACAGCCCTTTGCAGTATGCAGGATAGTAAAGGATTCCTTTGGTTTGGTACTTATAATGGTCTGTGTAAATACGACGGCTATAGTTTTACAACTTACCAGTTTGATCCCAACGATACTACTTCTATCAGTGGCAATTCGATTACCAAAATTTTTGAAGACAGCGGCGGCACTATTTGGGTGATAGCAAGAGGATCAGGTATTTGTCTTTTTGACCGGGTTACAGAAAAATTTACCCGCTTTAATCCTAAGTCAGGCTTTCTTTCTCCAAATTATAGTTCTTCCTGGGCGTTGAATGAAGATAAGGAAGGTAAAATCTGGACCGGCAACGATCATGATGGCCAATTAATAAGGTATGATAAGAAAACCGGTACAATTGATGACTTCACAGACAGCATATTTGCAAAACAGGATTTAAATACAAAAGAAGATGGAGGGATAAATACCATATATAAGGACAAATATGGAATGCTTTGGATAGGGAGTACCAAGGGATTGCACCGGATAAATCTGATACCACAGGGGCAAGGGAAATCATCTATAATTAGTTTTACCTCTTACTTGCATGATCATAAAAATAATGGAAGCCTAACAGGTAATGACAAAAAGAAGATAAAGAGGGGAAAATTTGTATCGGTTAGTTCAATAGCTGAAGATAGCAGCGGAATGCTTTGGGTCGCTAGTGATGGCATAATAAATTTATTGAATCCAAGGTCTGGAGGGTGTACAAAAAAATTTATACCTGACCCGAAGAATCCTCAATCCATTTACAGCGAGGATATCTGGGATATTGCAGTAGATAAAAAGGTTCGGCTAATGTACTTAACAAGCTAAACAAGGAACGCACATCATTTACGCGTTATATACACGATCAATATGATCCCACAAGCTTCAATGGACATAAATTTTTTGGGTTGTTTGTTGATAATTCTAATATTCTATGGCTCTCCACTCTTGGAGGTCTCGACAAAGTAGATTTAAATCAGAAAGCAATAGGCCTTTACAGACATAGTCCTTCCGATATTCATTCCTTAAGTAATAATAATGTAAGTGCTATTTGTGAAGATAAAACCGGTATTGTTTGGCTCGGCACCATAGGAGGAGGATTAAATGTATGGAATAAGCAAACGAATACCTTTACCCACTACCGTGACAATCCTTCAAAGCAGGGAAGTATAGGCAGTGATTCCATCACTGCTATTCTTGAGGATCGGGAGGGTACCCTTTGGATAGGTGGAGGTAAAAATTCCATTGGGATACTCTCAAAGCTCGACCGGAAAACCGGTACTTTTAAAAATCATTCCTTTAAATTACCTTTTCAGACTACCTATGGTAACCCGGTTCTTACGCTTTATGAAGACAGACAAGGATTGATATGGATCGGTTCTACAGGTGGAGTCAGCCGTTTTCATCCTAAAACGGAAATATGGGTCCATTATACTTATAATGCAAAAAATGGGGAAGGCATTAGTGATTACTGGACCAACGCTATTTGTGAAGATAACAGAGGGAATTTCTGGTTGGGTCATAATAGCTATGCCTTAGACAAACTAGACCCTAAAACAGGTAAGATTACGCATTACAGACATAATCAGAATGATTCAACAAGTATCACCTCAAGTGCTGTAAAAAGTATTTTCAAAGATTCAAAAGGCACCCTGTGGTTTGCCACGCGATATGGAGGACTGTCCCGGTTAGACGAGGCAAACGAAACCTTTACCTCATTTACTAAAAAAGATGGTTTACCCAGTAATACCATTTATTCCATACTGGAAGATGACGATGGCAATTTATGGCTCACTACCAATAAAGGACTTTGTCGTTTTAACCACTTTGCCCGTACCTTCACCAATTTGGATAAAAATGACGGATTACAAGGTGATCAGTTTGAAATAAGAGTGGAAAATGCCGGTGGATGTTTCAAAGGAAAGGATGGAACTTTATACTTTGGTGGTCCCAATGGCTTTACTGTATTTCATCCCCATAAGCTACATGTCAATGCAATAGTACCTCCGGTAGTTATTACCCGGTTTTCGTTATTTAATAAAGTGATTCCGGGAAAAAACGAGGCAAGGCAAATTGAGTTAAGCCATGACCAGAACTTCTTCTCTTTTGAATTTGCTGCTTTAGACTATAGCAGTCCTGTAAAAAATCAATATGCCTATCAATTGGTTGGAATAGATAAGCATTGGGTCTACTCAGGGCAGCAGCGGCTGGCTAACTATACAAACATTGGACCCGGCACTTATGTGTTTCAGGTAAAAGCTTCCAATAGCGATGGCATCTGGAATGAAAAGGGCACTTCTATTACTATTATTATTCACCCGCCATGGTGGCAAACATGGTGGGCATATATGCTTGGGGCAGCAATAATAACAGTTTTGCTTTATAGTATTTATTACATACGCATTTCCCGCTTAAAAGAACTGCAACAGGTACGAAATAAAATTGCCCATGATTTGCATGACGATGTAGGGAGCACCTTAAGTAGCATCAGCATTATGAGTGAGGTTGCAAAACAAAAGGCTCCTGAATCATCTGTATTGCTGGAAAAGATTGGAAGCGATGCGCAACAGATACAGGAGAGCATGAGTGATATTGTTTGGGCAATTAATCCGAAAAACGACCGCTTTGAAAATGTACTGCAGCGCATGAAAATATTTTCAGCGGAAATCTTGGAAGCGAGTAATATAGAGCTGGTTTTCTCAGCCGATGAGGCATTACATAACTTGAAGCTTACCATGAATCAGCGCAAAGACCTTTATTTTATTTTTAAAGAGGCGGTAACAAACATGGTAAAATATTCTACATGTAAAAAAGCAGTGGTAAAAATTTCACTGAGTAACCGAACGTTTGAGATTTTAGTGCAGGACGACGGAAATGGCTTTGATACCACAAATCAAACTATGGGTGGAAATGGCTTACACAATATGCAAAAAAGAGCGAAAGATTTAAAAGGTGTTTTGGCAATTGTTTCAGAAAAAGGCAGGGGTACAACGGTGCATCTTCAGTTTAAGATTTAGACAAAGGCCTATGAAAAAATGAATCCGGTTCACTGATCATGCTCTGATGCAGAAAAATAAACGAGGATTGAAGAACATGAAGTTATCGAAGCTATAGAATCTGAAGAGTGGAGTTCAAATTTATCTACTTTTCATTTTTATTCAGAAAATCACCTGGACGGGTGATTGTTATTTTAAAAAAATATCAGTTATTTTAAGAGTCAGCAATTGTCATTAGTTAATCATAAATATTGGAAATCAAAGTAGCCATCTTCGAAGATAACAAACCTCTCCGTGACAGCTTATCGGTTCTTATCGCAGGCTCACCAGGTTTTTCTTGCACCGGCTCTTTTGCCGACGGAAGAAATGTGCTTAAAGATATTGAAAGCAGTGACCCTGATGTAGTGCTGATGGATATTGATATGCCCGGCATTTCTGGCATTGAAGCAGTACAAATCATCAAACAAAAAGTCCCGCACATTCAAATACTCATGCAAACTGTTTTTGATGATGACGATAAGATATTTGCTTCAATATGTGCCGGTGCCTCAGGTTACCTTCTTAAAAAAACCCCTCCCTCAAAAATTTTAGATGCAATAAAGGAAACTGCAGAGGTGGCGCACCAATGACTCCCTCTGTTGCAGCAAAAGTGCTGCAGATGTTTCAAAAACAAAGTGCACAGGCACCAGTTGAGTTTATTGATTTGTCTGCGAGAGAAAGAGAAGTTTTGAAACAATTAGTTACCGGCGATAGTTATAAGATGATTGCAGCATTCTGTTATATTAGTATTGATACGGTGAAATCGCATATCAAAAATATTTATCGAAAGCTTCATGTAAACTCCAAATCTGAGGCGGTAGCAAAGGCAATCAGGCAGAAGTTGGTGTAATTCGAATCAGCCGGTAATTCTGTTGTACTATTCTGCTTCTAAAAATATTATCCACACTGTCTTCTTAAGATAAAATTCACCCGTTCAGGCGATTGATTTAAGCGTTAGTGAAGAGTACGTTTGTATGACGAGGCCTTTAAAACGATAATTGTAACAAATAAAAACATGAAAACACTCATTTGTCCAATAAACTGTTGCTTTTCGTTCTAAATTCCGCGACTAGAAACATAACACAACGTGTTACGCTATCAGCAACAATTAATTAATTGTTGAATCACCGTGATGGTATGGCGAAATAACAATAGAAGTAAGCTTGCTTTATTTTCATCATTAAATCTCTCATATTATGAACTCTCCAAACAATTATCTAACCGACTATGATGCAATCATCAAAACAATGCATTACTACATTGAAGGTTCAAGAGCGGGTAAAAGTGAATTTATGCGTCCCGGTTTCCATGCTGATGCCATATTTGTTGCCTATGCAGGTGACAAGCTCCTGTTTGGACCCGCTCAAATATTGTATGACTGGATTGATGGTAACGGCCCCGCACCCGATATTAAACCTAATTTTGCCAGCGTTGAAATCCTTGAAACTATTGCGGTTGTTCGTCTTGAAGTTTATGGCTGGTCGGGCAAACTCGCTGGCTCCGGCGTTCACATGTCCGATCTTTTTACGTTGATTAAAACAGAGGAAGGATGGAAGATTTCGCAGAAGATCGCTCATTGGCATTTGCAGTGATGTAAGATCCAAAGAAAAATTGAGTTGCGGCTCACCATTTTATCAGTGTCCCGAGGGAAGGTCAGTGAAGAATGATGTCATTGCAAAAAAAATTAACATAGCCAGGGTAAAGGGATGTTTGAGGCAATCTTCTACAAAAATGGTTTGTCATTTGCAAAGATTGTTTCTGCATTGCCAGCACCGGGAGCCTTTTCAGTCCTTCACATTGCCTGTTTTCTGGTGGAAATGCCCATAACCATTGACGTATTTGTAAATCCGGGGCAAAGTATTGGCAGATAGTGGGGCCAATAAAATCTTTTACAGCATGCTGTCACTACCTCAAATGCAATATATATCAATGCAGCAGGAGGAGGTATAAACAACGAGCAAAACCTGTTGGATGCGCGTAATGCAGGCAGCATCTGGGGTGCAGGACTTGACGAAACCAACCCGGAACCCATGAGTGCCGACAGCCCATTATCGATGCCAAATGTTGCCGTATTACCTCATATCGGTTCATCTACTGTGGAAGCAGGAAATGAAATGTCGAGGTCGGCTGCGGTTAGTATTATTGCGTTTCATAAGCATGGCAACATACCGAATATTGTGAATCCGGATACAATGAGAGATAGACGCTGAGTTTTAAGTTATGTAGTCGTCAAATCGATAAATCGTTTGATAATTTCATTATCAATTACTTGTCGTCTTCTTTTGTAAGTTCGTTTTCAAGGTCACTGATATCAGGTAGTGATGATTTAAGCTCTTCTGGAATGGCTTTACTTATCTAATAGTCTGAAACCCGTATAGGCTAAATATATCCCCTAAGAGCGTATTCAGCCAGCACTTCATTTTTCCCTTTGCAGAGCAACAACCCAATGGTATCTCCTTAATGTGGCCCTCGCAGTTTATCATTTATCATATTCACGTAGAAGTTTAATTGGCCTGCATCACCCGGTTCAAATGGTCTTGCTTTTAGTTCTACTACAACGTAAGCATGCAAGCGAGTATGATAAAATAATAAGTCTACGTAAGAGTCAGAATTGCCGATTTCAGAATGCACCTGTCGTCCTAAAAATGCAAAGCCTTGGCCCAGTTCAAGCAGGAATTTTGTAATATGACTGGCTAGCTGCTCTTCGATGTTCCGTTCGTCTGCTATTTCCTATTCTTGGGCAAAATCAAAATATAGGGATCTTTTAAAAGATAATTTGCAAAGCAGCAAGGTTACAATTCCTCACTCTCCGCATTTATCAGTATCAAAGTGTATCAAAAGCCTGCAAATCGTTGTTTTACGGGCTTTTTTGCTTTTAGAACGGCACCGAATCATTCCTTTAACGCACAATCTGTTGGTAGAATTGACATAAACTACTATTTGTCAACCTGCTAAATATTTGAACAGTGGTTTTTTAATGAACTGCAATCCTACATTATTTATATTACAATGCAGAATATTAAAAATAAGCTTCGAGGTGTAACCGAACGTTCCAGAATGATACATTAGGCCGTTTTAAAACTTCCCTTTCATACTCGTTATTTTATACTTCGGAAGTATAACCTTTCCGATTTTGATAATTTTAAAACTAAATTATGAGTTTGTCAGTGATTATGCCTTTTGGTTAAAAAGCACCATGAATTGCAATCATAATAGTACTATGAAATACCTGCCTAATTAAAAAAATTGTATTGATCTGTATTAAAAATGGCTGGCTTCAGAAAGATCCATTCCTGGGCTTTAAATTAACCAAGCACGAAATTCAACGATCCTTTTTAACCGAAACGGAATTGCTGGAAATGGCTGGGAAAAGTTTTTCAATGAACGGCTTAATTATGAAAGGGTATATTTCTTTTGAGCTGTTTC
>JBBJOD010000487.1:0-4232 GCA_037721715.1 Chitinophagaceae bacterium
CAATTACCTGGTGGCTAATTTTTTATCAGCTACTGAAGTAAGCTCCAGGGAACTGGCTCTTTTGCCGGCCATTAAAAAACAGCTTGTGTGGTTAAAGCTGGGCAATAGCAGCATAAATGACAGTGCCATGGCCTTTATAGGCCAGTGTAGTGCCCTTACTTTTCTTCAGTTAAATAATACAGGCATTACTGATAAAGGGTTGGCTGCACTTTCGACACTTGAGAACCTGCATTCTCTGAACCTGGTTGGCACAAACATAACAGAGGAGGGAGTCATCCAATTGAAAAACCTGAAGAAGTTGCATTCACTGTATCTCTACCAGACCAGCATAAAAAAAAATGCATGGAGCAAGCTCGTAGCTGCGTTTCCCCATACGGCGCTTGATTCGGGCGGTTACCGGGTTCCTGTTCTTGCTAGTGATACCATGCTGGTGAAACCGCCTGAAACCCGGTAACAACAAGTACAATACCAGGTGTTTTCAGTCAATCATCCATTAGACCGGACTGCCAGGTAGCGAACCTACGAAACAACCGCGTTAGGTTTGGAAAAACTAACAGGTCTGGCGCATTACATACGGCAGTTAAACGAAAGAAAGGTCTGATTCAGGAAGAGACCTTACCAGTTTAGCTATGCCTGAAGTTTATAAACTGCCAGGCAGTCTACCCGTTGCAAAAAAATAAGAGATAATACTTACTGCTTCTACAGTTAATCTTTATTCCAAAGAAAATTCACAACAACTCTATAATAATCCACTAACAGATTATTAGTTTTACTTCATTGCAAATATTTATTCCTATGACAGCCTGCGCTTACTTATGAAGCCCACAACCAGTGGGCTTCATAATTTAATGTCTTCCAGGCAGTTTACTAAAAAGCCACTCGAAAACTTCCAAATATCCCAAAGCGTTTTATCTGTTCTTTTGGCAAAGGCCTGGGAGTAAGCCGCCATACAAAATCCAGCCTGAACACCTTGAAAATGTTATCGACACCAGTGCCAATCTCAGTATATGTCTTTCCATTGTTCAAGGTCTGGAAAGCATTAAAAGGATTATTAAGGTTTAATAAGCGGTTGGGTTCGCTTAATTTCCCAATAAGGCCTTTGGCCGTCCAGAACTGCCGAAACTTTAATCTTCGCGTAATAGGGATATACCGGAAAATGCCATTGCCAATATTATGTTCAACATTGAAACCCGCATACTGGTCACTGATATATTCATAACGATTCATCAGGTTAAAAGCATACCGGTTATAATAATAAATTTCATTACCAGGGTGTACTTCAAGCATCATATAGGGAAGTGTTCCAAACGTTTTACCTGCAAATACATTGTAATAAATGCTCCCCAAAGGTGCGATTTTTGAAAAATCAGAAACACTTATATACAATTTACTGTAATCATAGCTGCTATTTAATACGCCTGACATCCCTTTCGAAAATTTTACCTCTGTAATAGGATAGGGACTACCCAGGCTGGAACGGTAGAAGTAGCTTTCAAGAAACTTTTCAAGAAACGCAAAACGCAGTCGAAGGCTTAACTCAAAATTATTCAATGATTCTCCTGAAGATGGTTCGAAAAGCGATTTGGGCGGAAGGTTTCTCAACGGATCATACTGCTTGTGTATTGCACCGAACATAGCCGAGAAACCGTTATCCCAGGATTTAAAATAGTCAATCTTTTTTTCTTCGATCTGCATGAATTTAAGAGGTATGCCCGGCTTTCTGACTGCCAGGGCAAAGATGTTATCGGTACTAATTTCATCATAATAAGTTTGGCCATTGTCCAGGTCCTTGGTATAGGAAGCGTACACGTACGAACGGGGATGCCGGTTAAACAGGTACATACCGTCCAGTTTGTACTTAAACTTCTTATCAGTGAAACCATAAGCCAGGTAACCATGGAGGATCAGGTTTTTATTAAACCCCCTGTTTGTTCCCAGGTCAAATCGCAGTCGCGTGCCCTCAAGATTGTTTGCCGTTATCCAGTTGAACCATGGGCCGATCTGGTAATTACCTATGTTTTTGTAACCGGTTGCCAGGAAGTTCAGTGAATTGGTATATTTTTGAAAAATCGGCATATTTTGCAGGGTGTCGATCATGGCATAAATCGACTGCTCGCTTTTAGTCAATTTTTCATGACGAGAATCTTTCCAATATTCATCCCGCTTTTCCCTGGCGCCTTCAACAAATATAATCTCTTCCTTGAGTTTATTTTTCTTTAAGACCTGCGATATAGATGTATCGTTGTAAACAATATTCCTGTAAGTAGTTGTTTTGCGGCCGATGGCGCCAGCGAGACTTTTGCCTATGGGCGCGATGTTAACAACAAATTTATCCTTGGTGATAAACCAGGTGGTATCAGGTTGCATACTATACTCCTGGATCAGGCTAAGCTTCTCAACAAAATTAATATTCGCCTCTTTTGAAAGGTAGAGGGTCATTTTTTGGATGGCAAACGTAGTATCATGAACCCAGCAATCTCCCTCAAAAGTATTTTCTCCTTTTCGTTTTGGATAAAAGACAAGATGAATTAACCGTTGGGAATTTACCATCTGTGTGTCAACAACCCGGTACCTGTAATAAGCATCCCCATAATCACTGATTGGACTTACAAATTGCTTATCGAAAACCGGGATAAAGTTAAAATAAACGTTCACATTCTGATCGGTGCCGCCAAGCAGCTTGCTTACACTTTCGTTATCAATGCCCATTGTTTTACTGGCTTTGATGATCTCCCTGGTTACGCGCGGGCTTTTTTGGAAATAGAAATCAGAAATGGTTTCAGTGAGGTAAACCGGTAGGTAAGGAGGCCCTTCGGTAGTATCTACGTTCTGCTCAATCAGGTTTTTGAAAGGCTTTAGGAGGCGCCATTCTTTTAGCTTGTCAAACTTGACCTGGTTTAGGTCTAATTCGAGTTTATTGTATAATTCGTAAGAATAATTAGTCAGCCTTGACCGGTCGTTCAGCGGTTTCTTGCGCACAATCCTTCGCCAAAGTAACAGGCCCCGGTCTATTTTTCGTTTTACAATCACTTCTGTCGCATACTTTCCCCTATCCATCAGGATTACAATATCAATCGTGTCTTTGCCACGCTTTAATAGTGTATCGCCGTTGAGAGCAAAGGGCGTATCCTTGTAACCTACATAGGTTGCCAGGAGTGTATCGCTGGGCCATTCTGTAAAGCGGAAGGTAAATGTTCCTGCAGAGTCGCTGAGTTTACCGACCCGCGACTTTAGAAACTGGATAGAGGCGAATGGGATTCGTTCATCGCTCTGCGCATCTTTGATGAATCCCCTAATAATTTTGGATTGTCCGTACAGCGAGGAGGCCACCAGGAACAAAACCAGTATTGATAAGAGTTTCCTATATGAATACGTTAAGAGTAATGTCTTCAAAATTAAATATTGATCAATTGGGAACCCTTTGTGGGATGTTCCATCAAAACAAAAATATAATATGTTTTGTTGTCTCTTGCTTTAAAGCACGCTGTCTATATAATATTTCCTTCTTACTAACAAAATAGCAATAATCGCCAACAATTCTATTTTGGTCCAAAAATTTTTCATGATAGTTTTTGCATTTTAAATGCGTTCAAAATTAAAGATTCATTATGTTATAAAAGGTTTTATTGTTGCCTTTGTTATAACGTTTCTCTAATGGAGTGTAGTATGTCACCGGGTTACCTTGCCTTGACATCCTAAACACCTATACCTCTACTTCGGGAATGAATAAATAGAGATGCAAATCAGTTCTATCTAGTAGCTACGATCCCTTTATATCAATATGAAAATTTGTTTAATGTGTAAATTAAGATTTAAAAAAACTATATTGTTACTTGAATCATCTAAAGCGTTAATCGCAGGATGCAGTCCCTTTTCAGTGTAGGCTACCACAATTTAATTACAAAACGGATACTATGCATTTAACACCAAGGGAATCAGAAAAGCTCCTGCTTTTCCTTGCAGGAGAACTGGCTGAAAAGAGAAAAGCAAGAGGATTGAAGCTGAACTACCCGGAAGCAATTGCTTTGATCAGCAGCCATCTACAAGAGGCAGCCAGGGATAGAAAATCAGTTGCTTCGTTGATGCAGTTTGGAGCCACTATCTTATCGCGTGACGACGTGATGGAGGGCATCCCGGAAATGATACAGGAGATCCAGATTGAAGCGACTTTCCCCGACGGTACCAAATTGGTAACGGTACATCATCCTATCAGGTAAAAAATTAACGACCAT
>JBBJOD010000488.1:0-4230 GCA_037721715.1 Chitinophagaceae bacterium
ACATATTATTCATTAGCAAAGGGTCAAGTGCCAGTTTAAAGAAGATTGCCGTTCGTACAAGGGGTAAGGCCGTTTTACTGGTTTCAGAATCTGAAGGGCTTGCCGCCAAGGGATCATGTATAAATTTTGTTATGGTAAATGATCTTTTACAGATTGAAATAAACAGGAATAATATCATGAGCAGGCGATTGAGTATAGCAGATGAATTATTAAATGTAGGAATTATAGTGCCGTGATTATGCAGTTCAGAAGCCCGGTTCCAGATATAAATCAACACCAATGAACCTTAGTATAAAAGGCCGGATCTATCAAAGTTTTTTCTTAATGGTGATTTTATTCATGGTTAATGGTGTTATTACCATTCTTACTTTATCCAACAACAAACTATTAACCCATCATGTTACGGGCGTTGTGAACCCATCGCTCGATGCGCTGGAAAATTTGAACAGGATGTTGATGGAGTCGAAAATGTATGCCACTAATTGGGTGTTCCTGCGATCGCATCAGGAGGATAAGAAAGCCCTGTTAAAGATCCATGATTCAACTTACGGTCAACTAAAGGCTGGCTTACAGAATTTATCCCGAAACTGGGAAAGAAAAGCCTCTAACATTCAATTGCAAGAGATATTTTCTGACGTTGAAATATTACTTGAAAAGGAACGGATTGTAATTCATTCCCTTCAAGAATTCGCAGACTACGATGATCCGTCCATTCGAATGGAGGCTGAACGAGTGATAGAAGATGAAGTAATTCCCAGGACAACCGCTGTAACAGGAAAGCTTAACCGCCTGGTTATTTTCCAGCAAGGTATGCGTGCCCGTGAGCAGGACAAACTTGAACGGTCATCCTCGAAACTACGAGCTTTCATTATCATTCTGGCTATCACCATTATTTGTATCGGGTTGTTTCTTTCATTGCACATGACCACTGTCATAATCAGCCCAATCAATAAGATCAGGAATATGGTAAACGACCTGGGTAAAGGGAGATTAACCAAAATAAATTACAGGATCAAAAAAGACGAGATAGGGGAGATGATTAGTTCAGTGAATCATTTATCGCAAAAGCTGGAGAACACGGCGAGGTTTGCCCGTGAAATAGGCCTTCGTAATTTTGACGAGCCGTTTCAACCTTTAAGCGAAGAGGATACGCTCGGAAAAGCCCTGATTACCATGCGCGATAATTTAAAGACAAGCGAACATGAACTAAACGAAGCCAATTCCGACCTTGAAAAGTTATTCCTCAATATTGAAGAAGTGTTCTTTTCAATGGATATGACCAAGCATCAATTTTTGCAGATTTCACCAGCCTGTGAAACCGTTTACGGGTATACCTATTCAGATTTTGAAACGAACTTCAACCTGCTCGAGGATCTTATTCTGGATGAGGACAAAATCATAGCATTGGAAACCTATCCCTCCATGGTACTTGGTAAACCAACTTCGGGAGAATACAGGATTCGTCATAAGGATCAGTCTGTCCGATGGGTGGAAACAAGGGTTACCCCCACTTTAAATATTAAGGGGAAACTGGTTCGCATAGATGGAGTAACGGCCGATATCACCGAAAGAAAGCATGCAGAATTAAAATACAAGGACAGCGAGGAGAGATACAGTCTGCTTATTGATAATGTTAAGGATTACGCCATTTTCATGTTGGATACTTCTGGGTATGTTATTTCCTGGAACCTGGGTGCAGAGAATATGACGGGGTTTACCCGTTCAGATATAATTGGAAAACACCTGTCAACTTTGTATTCAAACCAGGAAATTCAAGACAACGAACCAGGCGAAAATCTTGAGGCAGCAATGAAGAAGGGCAGTTTTACGTGTGAAAGTTTGCGGGTGCGAAAAGGCGGAACCGAATTTTGGGCCGATGTGAATTTAACTGCCTTGTATGATGACAAGGGGAACATGCGTGGATTTGCACAGATGATAAGGGATGTTACAAGAACAAAATTGGCGGACAAAAAAATAGCGGAATTCTCCGAGCGGTTGGTACTGGCTACAAACGCTGCCAAGGTTGGTATTTGGGATTTCAACCCGGAATCTGTTACAATGATTTGGGATGAAGGTATGTACCGCTTATATGGAAAAAACAACAGGAATTTTTCCTGCGCTTATGATGCCTGGGAGGCTGGCGTTCATCCGGACGACCTGTTATCTGCACAGGTAGCCATGCAGAAAGCAATAATCGGTGAAAAAGACTATGATACAGAATACAGGGTTGTTTGGGACGACAAATCGGTCCATTACATCAAAGCACTCGGTAAGGTTCAGCGGAATGACCAGGGCAAAGCATTGAGAATCATAGGAACAAACTGGGATATAACAGAGAAAAAAACGGCCGAGGAATTGTTGCTTAAATCAGAAGCCAACCTACGGACAGTCTTCAACAACACAGAAGCCGGCTATATATTGCTCGACGCAAAACACCATATTGTTTCATTCAATGAACTGGCCCAGGTTTACTACCAGTGCAAATACCATCAAGATCTTGTAATAGGAAATTCCCTGATGGATTTATTTTGCGAAGAGAAAAGCAGCTGGGTAAGAAACGGGAATGAAAATATCGTTAACGACGCCACCTTTAATTATGAAACTAATTATTCAACTCAAAACGGATCATTGAAATGGTTCGAAATCAGCTGGGTAAAAATAACCAGTAAGGAAGAAAAGCAATGGGGTTTTATTATTACCAGTTTAGACATTACAGCACAGAAAGTGCTGGAACTTGAAAAGGAACGAATCACTGCCGACCTGGTACAGCGTAACAAGGATCTTGAACAGTTTACTTATATTGTATCCCATAATTTGCGTGCGCCGGTAGCTAATATGATCGGACTTTCATCTTTGCTGGATAGTGAAGGTATTGATAGCTGCCAAAAAGAAAAAATAGTGGAGGGCCTCTCTCTGTCAGCTAATAATCTCAACACAGTGATCACAGATCTGAATGACATCCTGCAGACCAAAAGGCAAATAAGCGACGATAAGGAACTGGTGGTGTTTTCAATATTGGTCAAAAATATAAGGGCAAGTATTAGTAATATTTTTGAAAGTGCCAAGGTTGAGCTGCAGTGTGATTTTTCGGAAGTGGAACAGATCTCCACAATTAAAAGTTACCTCTACAGCATCTTCTACAATTTCATTTCTAATAGTATCAAGTACAGGCAGCAAGGTGTTGCCCCTGTAATAAAAATAGTAAGCCGGCAGGCAGCAGGCAATATTGAACTGGTTTTTAAAGACAACGGTAAAGGCATTGACATGAAAAGAAATAGAGGTGATCTATTCGGATTATACAAACGTTTCGATACAAGCGTCGAAGGTAAAGGACTGGGATTGTTCATGGTAAAAACCCAGGTGGAAACCCTTGGTGGCAAGATCAGTATTGAAAGCGAAGTCAACAAAGGCACCACTATTACAATTATAATCCCGGCTTCTCCTACCTGTTAGAAGGCAGTTAAATATTCGCAGAAAGCAAACCGAATTTTTACCAAGGCTTTGCTAAACTCAATATTTTTTGGAATTGCATGTTTATTTATCTTTTCGGTATCAACGGAGAAGGTTTGATGGGTAATTATTGACTAATTTTTGGATTTGGATAAGAACCTTCATTTTCTTCTTCCCGGCCATCAAGGCATTGAAAATCTTTTTCAACGAGTATTTCTATTGTTCTCCCCAAACCTGTGTTTATTTTGCCATCGAATCCAACCCTTTCTGAGCTGGTCCATGACTCCGCGATGCCTTGTGGGACAAAGATAGTAGTGACGTTTGAAATGAACCTGACAGACAGCGACTCTTCCTGGTAGATTTCCAGGCAAAAGCTCAATTGTGCTGCTGTCTCCTGCCCAAATTCCAGTACTTCAATAACCCGGCCCTCTTGCATAAATCTTTCTACTTCAAGTTGTTTCAGGCGGAACCGGAGGTGGTTATTTAGAATTCTAATTTTCATGATTTAATACAATTATCATTTATTAATGCCTGGCTCGTATGCATTGAAGTTTTTTCATCCACGGCTGCAAAGTCTTCCGCTCCTGCTTCACATAATGTGCCTTGCGGAATTCCTTTAATTATACTGCTCTTCCAGGGGGTGGCATATAATTGACCAATCCTTGTTTGAAGGCAAATATCGCAAAGATCTGCCAGGAAATTTACTGGTAGTAATTCATTACGCCGATAAATTTCTAACCAGTAAGCCTCGCCCTCCTTATTGAATCCTTCATAATAAGA
>JBBJOD010000047.1:0-15237 GCA_037721715.1 Chitinophagaceae bacterium
GAGTGTATGTAAGTGCACAAAACATTCTCACTTTTACCGATTACCGTGGCTATGACCCGGAAGTGAATTATCGCAATGCGAACCTGAATGCCGGTGCTGACTATGGCAGCTATCCCAATGCCAAATCCTACACTGCAGGCATCAACATCACTTTTTAATTTGTTCTTAAAAAAACTTGTCATGAAATACTTCTTGAATATTTTAATCACCCTGGTAGCTATTTCCTTATTGTTTGGCTGTAAAAAAATACTGGAAGAGGATCCTGTCGGGTTGCTTGCTCCCGAAGGTTTTTATAAATCCAAGCGTGATGTTGAGTCGGCTATTTTTGGAGCTTATGGCATGATTGCCTCAGAAACACTTTTTGGGAGGCAATATCTAAATGCCATCATGCTTCGTGATGATATGAGTGACATTGGAAACAGGGGCACTACCGCTGAGAGGATCCAGGTAAATGATTTTAAAATGGATGCCACAAACGGAATGGTTCGTCTTTTTTGGCCTACCTGGTACCAGGTGATAAGTGCTGTGAATTCCGCAGAATTCGGCGCTAAAAGTATCAGTCTTCCCGAGGCAGAATTAAACCCGCTGTTGGCAGAAATAAAATTCGTCAGAGCGTTCAGTTATTTTCATTTGGTGCGTGTATTTGGCGATATCCCCTATATTGATGTTTTTATTTCTAATCCTGATGATGTAAAGTCTATCAGCAAAACAAAAGAAGCCGAAGTTTACACCAAGTTGATAGCAGAGCTTGAGTATGCGAAGCAATGGCTTCCCGCCCGTCAACCATCCGATATTCGCTCAAGGCCAACCAAGGCATCCGCCGCCTGCTACCTTGCTGCCGTGTATTTGACACTTGGCAATTATCAAAAAGCGTACACGGAAGCAAAATGGGTGATTGATAACAGGGTCACGTACAATTATTCCCTGGAACCAGATTTTCAAAATCTTTTCAGGGCAGAACTGGCTAATGGTTTGAAAGAAACAGTATTCGCGGTTGATTTCCTGGCAAAGATAAACGTAGGAAACAACAACGACGATTTGAACGCCCCCATGACTGGTATTAGAAACACACCGCAGAATGGATTTGGGGTTACAGTTCCTTCGTTAGCAACTTTTACTACCTGGAATGCCCTTGACTACAGGCGCAAAGTAAGTTTTGAAGACAGTACCCTCAATGCCGCCGGCGTTTTAATTCCCTATACAGCTTACCCCAACGAAAAAAGGCCTCATATAGCTAAATGGAGACGATTTCCTGGAAACGCTAATAGTGATGGCAGGTATTCTGATCACAATTATGCTGACATGAGATATGCAGAAGTTTTACTGATTGCTGCAGAAGCGCTGGCTGAAACTGCAGGACCTAACCAGGAGGCGATTGATTATATTAACCAGGTACGCGCCAGGGCACGTAACTGGCCCGGACGACTATCGACATTTCCAGCGAACCTGGCATTAGCTGGACTAACAAAAGATCAGTTAATTAACCTGGTAATGGATGAGCGCAAATTTGAACTGGCTTTTGAGTGGAAGCGATGGTTTGACATTAAGAGAAGAAAATTGGGAGATATTCTTTTTAAAGGTCCGAACTCTTTAGAGCCTCAGCCAAACTTTGATGCCACTCGTGATTACCTGATGCCGCTTCCGCAAACCGAACTTGAGATCAATCCAAATTTAAGACCTCAAAATCCAGGGTATTAGGTGTCACGAACAACAATCAGTTTTGCCAAATACCTACTGGAGGCTCCTTTTGGCTCATCCACTCCTCGGAGTAGGGGTAGGGGTGGGTAAAAATTTTGAATTTCACATTCTAGGTCAGTTAAGTTAGACAGTAATGTTAGAAAATATTAATAAGTCAGGAATAGTTGTGGGGGTGTAAACCTGCTTGAGAGCGGTCAACGTATAAAGGCAATTTCCGTTAATCCTTACATTTATGGTAGCAGCTTTTGTATCTGTAGGCACATCATTATGGGGCAGACATCCTAAACCTTATATCAGGGGAAGCCTTTTTTTTCTTATCCACTGCTGTTGCTTCATTGCGTTGTCACTCGCTATTTATGCGCAGGAAAGAGGTATATTGCTAAATGGAAATTTTGAAACCGGAGATCTGTCACAGTTTGGAGGCAGCGAGGGGCTTGATGAAGAACTCAAGATCGTAAACAAACGCGACGCAATGATGCCCAACCGGAGTTCATTAGCCGGTATTAAAAAAGTAATTAAATGAAGAACTATTATTAAAATAACAATAACCAATCATGCAGCGACGCAGCTTCATAAATAAATCGGGTTTACTTGCAACGGGTTTTGCCGTGAGCGGAACATCTCTTCTTTCATCATTTGCGCCTGCGCTCAAAAACAAATTGCCGCGTTGGAGGGGATTTAATCTCACCGACTTTTTTGCGACCGACCCGGCGCAGCGAAAGAAGTTTACGACGGAAGAACAATTAAAATGGATGCGGGACTGGGGCTTTGATTTTATCCGCCTACCCATGGCGTACCCGCACTACCTTAAATTTGACCGAACCAAAAACATTACACCGGATGATGTGTATGCCATTGATGAAAGGGAGACTGCTAAAATTGATTCGTTGGTCTTGCTTGCGCACAAGCAAGGCCTGCACGTAAGCCTCAACCTGCACCGGGCCCCAGGCTATTGCATTAACTCCGGCTTCAAAGAACCCTTTGATTTATGGAAGGACGAAAAAGCACAGTCGGCCTTTTGTTTTCATTGGGCTTATTGGGCGAAAAAGTACAAGAACGTTTCGCCCAAGAAAATAAGTTTTGATTTAGTGAACGAACCCAGCGTGCGGGACTTAAGCGACCAACATTCCAAGTCGAGCGCCGTGCCCGGCGATGTTTATCGCAAGGTGGCAAAAGCCGCAGCGGAAGCCATACGAAAAGAGAATCCAAAACACCTGGTAATTGCCGACGGAAACAAAGTGGGCAATGAGCCGATACCGGAAATCACTGATTTAAACATTGCACAAAGCTGTCGCGGTTACAATCCCGGACTGATATCTCATTACAAAGCTCCGTGGGCCAATAGTAGCCCGGACGCGATGCCGGAACCGAAGTGGCCGGGGCAGGTAGGGAGCCAATACCTGAATAAAGAATTACTTAAAAAATATTATCAGCCCTGGATTGATTTAGTGGAGAAGGGAGTAGGCGTGCATTGTGGTGAATGTGGTTGCTGGAACAAAACACCACACGATGTTTTTCTTGCCTGGTTTGAGGATGTCTTGAGCATTTTGACCAGTGCCGGCATTGGTTACGGATTGTGGGAATACATCGGCGACTTCGGCATTTTAAATTCGGGAAGAACCGATGTGGCGTATGAGGATTGGCACGGACATAAGCTAGACAGAAAACTATTGACCTTGCTGCAGAAGTATTAGCCCGGAAAATTTTGCGGTCATGCGATGAACTGCCTGGGTTGTAGAAAGCGCTATTCATAAATATTCATGCATACAATCACCGCTTCTCTGCAAACGCGGATGCGCAGATTCAAACGCACCGGTTCAGCGGTCATTTTATTCTTCGGTTATTTTATTGCTGCCTGGGTGACCTTTCCTTCTATAAATGTACATTTATCTGAGTGTTGCCCGAAGGCAATAAAATTTAGCTCCCACAAATAGTAAAAACACTTTATGCAGCATCCACATTCGGTTGATAAAAATTGGGTGATTCCAATTATAGCCATTTACCTACTATTAATTCCCTTTAGTTCGGGTGCTCAGACAGCAACGGTAAGTCAACTCAATGGCTCTTTAAAGCTTTCTAAAACGGGTGTTCAGAAAGCCCGAAATATTATTTTTATTCTTACGGATGATCACCGCTTTGATGCCATAGGTTTTCTTAAAGCTCAAAGTTTTATCCAAACACCTAATCTTGACAGGATGGCAAAAGAAGGCGCCTACCTTCCCAATGCATTTGTTACCACATCGCTTTGTTCTCCATCCCGTGCGTCCATCCTTACAGGTGTGTATGCGCACAAACACAAGGTGATCGATAATAACAACCCGGTATCTAAAGAGCTAGTCTTTTACCCTCAATATTTACAACAGGCCGGCTATAAAACGGCCTTATTTGGCAAATGGCACATGGGTGGCGAATTTGACGACCCGCAACGCGGATTTGATCACTGGGTATCGTTCAAAGGGCAGGGTACTTATATGCCCAATCCAAATGGATTAAATGTAAATGGTAAGAAAGTGCCTCAAAAAGGGTACATTTCAGATGAACTAACCGATTATGCCTTAGACTGGCTGAAGGGTCAGAAAAAAGATCAGCCCTTTGCCCTCTACCTCTCACATAAAGGTGTACACGCAGAATTTCAACCCGCAGATCGCCATGCAGGGAAATTGAAAGACCATAACTTTCTACCGCCTGCTACCATGATGCCTGGCGTACACCAGGATGCCCCGATGTGGGTGAAGAACCAGCGAAATTCCTGGCATGGAGTAGAATTTCCCTACCACAGTAACCTGGATATCGGCGAATATTATAAACGGTATGCTGAAACTTTGCTTGGTATAGATGAATCTGTTGGAAGAATACTGGATTATCTGAAAGAGCAGAATTTGCAGGAATCTACCCTGGTCATTTACATGGGTGATAATGGCTTTCAGTTTGGCGAACATGGCCTCATAGACAAACGTACGGCTTATGAAGCTTCTATGCGCGTACCTATGCTGGCTTACGCACCTGGTTACATAAAGCAAGGTACCCTAGTAAAAGAAGTGGTAGCCAATATTGATATCGCCCCAACGATACTGGAGGCTGCGGGACTAAAAGCGCCTGCGTACATGGATGGCAAAAGTTTTTTTCCCTTACTGGCAGGTAAGCAAATCACCTGGAGAAAAGGATTGCTTTATGAATATTACTGGGAACGCAATTTTCCTCAAACACCTACTATTCATGCACTTCGTGGCGATCGGTATAAATATGTACATTATCTGGGCATCTGGGATACAGATGAATTATATGATATTCAGGCTGATCCTCATGAAATGGTAAACCTGATCCGCAGTCCGGAGCATCAAAAAACCGTTAAAGATATGAATCGCCAGCTTTTTGATATCCTGAAAGACACCCAGGGTATGTATATGCCGCTTTATGAAGATAAAGGAGCCCAGCAGAACCTGCGGTATGAATATGGTTCACCGGAATCCTCGTTCCCGAGTTATATTAAGCGGGATAGAACGGTTTCCCCGGAAAGGCCAAATAGAAAATAAAGACAGACATGCATAAACAACTTGCTAATTCATCATTTTTGTATCAAAGCCCTGCTACAAAAATGCCTTATATTTCTTCCAGGGTTTTCTTTTTGGTTTCTACCATATTTTTAAACAGAAACATTAAATTTATCCTTTAGTGGATAGGCGCAGCGGATAACTCCATTTAGCATCTTTGATATGCCAGCACCGGCTTTGTTATAATGCCTTTGTTATAGCACCGCCGAATCTAAAACGTGTAGAGTAAAACCTGAAATCCATACCACGCAAACAGTTTATGTCTCGGGCCGGATTCTTCTTATGTCAGAACTTTGAAGAAACGATTTTGAAATTTCTTAAGATGCTATCTTACCTGGTTTACATTTCCATGTCGCTTTCTGTTGGAAGAGATAGACCTTTAAAGCAAGTTGTTGATCTGTAAATAGATTTATTGTGAGACTCGTGCTTGTGTTCGAGGTTGCTACCAGATGTTAGTTATTTCCATATTTATTTAGAATCACCGATTTAATTTCAATCGCACTTCTTTTAACATCTTGGTCTGGGCGCATAATTTTAAGGGTATAGTAACCTGGGTAAAGCATAATAGAACCCATAGGTAACTCTCCCCAATCACGTTCAGGGACACCTGCATCTGGTACCCTGTTTGCGCTCTTTATAAAAGCGCCATTAAATGGCTTCTTAATTGTCGTTGTTAGTATTTGGTCAGCTATAACCAGGTTTAAATGAGTACCTACCATATCTTCTGGTAAATTATAGGTTACCATCACCTTATATTTACCTTTATTAACCACATTAATATTCCATGTCGCCACATCATCAGGGTGCTTCCAACCTACAAGCCAGTCATGCACATATCCATTTTTGCCATAGTATTGTAGTTGACCGCTTAAGGATGCATCCGGTGCAAATAATTCTATCCTGCTTCCTCCCGCAGAACCTATCTGAGTTATCTCTGGCTTAATCTTTATTCGTGATACATCTGCAAACCAGTTATCAAACTGTTCATGGAAAGTGTTGACAATCTCCTGCTTTTGACCTGCAATGTCATGTTTTTGGCTGGGGTCAGCGATCATGTCATATAACTTGTCTGATTGCTCTCCCCTAACAAATCTGTATTGCGTTGTTCTGATAGCACCGGGATAGGGGGAGAGATCACCGGATAAAGCATTCTTTTTGTAGACATGCGTAAAAAAGGTCCGTTCAGGCCAGGCAGGAGCGGGGCCATACAGCAATGGCACCAAACTCTTCCCATCCTGCGGCAATGTTTTCGGCATAGGTATTCCGGTTAACTCAATGAGTGTAGGGTAAAGGTCAATATGTGCAGCCAATGGTTTCACTACGACATTTTCTTTTATTTTACCCGGCCATCTAATGAATAAAGGCACCCTGCTGCCGCCTTCATCAACTGAGCCTTTTCTCCCTTTCATATCCCCATTGTATCGTTCGCTATTAGGGCCATTATCTGTAAAAAAAACGACAATGGTGTTATCATCTAACTTGAGTTCTTTTAGTTTGTCGAGTATCCGGCCTACATTTTCATCGAGATTACTTACCATACCGTATACAGCAGAAACTTCATCATTTAAACCTTGGGTTTTATACCTATCAAAATATCTATCAGGAACTTGAAAAGGGGCGTGTGGCGCGTTGAATGGAATATAACAGAAAAAGGGATTGCTTTGATTCTTCTGTATAAAATTTAAAGCTGCATCTGTAAGTACATTGGTAATATAGCCAGTGGTGGCTACCATTTTTCCATCATGCTCAAGAGAAGTATTGAAGTAATTCGTCCAATGGCCTCCACAAAACCCGAAAAATTCATCAAAACCCTGCGACAGCGGATGTTCCGGATAATGTGCACCATTGTGCCATTTGCCAAATATGCCGGTAGTGTATCCGGCACCTTTAAATGCCTCGGCTATAGTTACTTCTTCATTACGCATGGTTTCAAGTCCGCCTGTTACCGAAGCTGTACCAGTACGTAAATGGTAACGCCCTGTAAGAAAGCTGGCCCGTGTTGGAGCGCATAGCGGGCTAACAAAAAAACGGTCAAACCGAGCGCCCTCATGAGATAATTTGTCTAGTACAGATGTTAGTACATATGGATTGCCATTCACGCTACAATCACCCCAACCCTGGTCGTCTGATAAAATGACCACCACATTTGGTTTACTAATCTTACCAATTTCATCCATCGAGTATGCAGGTACACTGTAAGTACCTGCTAGATAGAAAAGCATGATACCAAACACAAACATTGAATATCTTGGGGAGGGCAGCTGTAACATGAAAAATGTTTCGTGTAAAATTAATTGGTACTGATGGTCAAGTTTTATCAGAAACTTGGTATTTTATAAATTATGATGATTGTTGCCTTCCTTTTGTAAGCCTTATATACTCGTTTCAATACTGCAACACTTTAGAAGCCTCATTGTCTTGGAACCTCCTCCAGCCATTGCTGATATTTCCTGGTTAATGCGTCAACAATCTCGGGGTGTTGTTGCAATTCATTTTTCTTTTCTTCTACATCGTTCTTCAGGTTAAACAGGTACAACTTCTGGCCACTGTCAGCGTCAGACAACTTATTCCCTATTGGATTATGTAGCAGCTTCCATTCACCTTGCCTGACTGCCCATTGAGGGTCTTTACCGCCCCCACTTTGCCAGACAAAACTATCATGTGGAGAAGGGGCATTGGAAGAGTTGATAACTTTTACAAGACTCTTGCCATCTATTTTACGATCCGGCAAAGGAACTTTGCACAGCTCTGCCAGCGTTGGAAACCAGTCCACATTCACGGCAAGCTGACCCCTAACTTCATTTAAAGGCAAGTTACCGGGCCAGCTGATCATCGCAGGCACCCTGATTCCTCCTTCCAGAAGACTGAACTTCGATCCCCTGTAGGGCCCGGCATAGCCACCACTCCCAAACGATCTTTCCTCCTCTGAATGTCCATGGTCGGATTGAAAGATGACGATTGTATTTTCTTCAAGTCCCAAAATTTTCAACTTTTGTAATACAGCGCCGATTTTCTCATCCATCGTAGAAATCAGCGCAGCATATTCTTTCCGTGGTGAGGGAAGATCCTTATAATATTTTCGCCATTTTTCCTGACCTTGTAGGGGGTAATGTGGTATGTTTAATGCCCAGTAAAGGTAGAACGGTTTGTCAGTGCTCTTTTCAAGAAACCTGTTGACCTCATTCACCATCAAATCCGGAAAAAACTTTCCATCTTCCCATATCTCTTCTCCATTGCGCCATAAGTCATGACGATTTGGACCTTGCCAATAGAAATAGTGTGAGTAATTATCGATACACCCGCCCATGTGCCCGAAAGAGTAATCAAATCCTTGCTGGTTAGGCATAGTTGAGGGTGAATATCCGATATGCCATTTACCGATATGACATGTAGCATATCCAGCTGATTTAAACATCTCTGCCATTGTCACCTGCGATCCAGGCATCTCAATTTTGCCACCTTTATGAGATGATGCATTGGTCGCTAATTCAGCACGCTGCGGATATCTGCCAGTCATGAGAGACGCCCGGGATGGCGAACAAACAGGTGCTGCTGCATAAAACTGGGTAAACCTTACACTTTTTTTTGCCAGCGCGTCTATATTGGGTGTATAGAGATCTTTAGCGCCATAAATATTCAAATCCAGTGACCCCTGGTCATCAGTATAAATTAATATAACATTCGGTTTTTTTTGCGCCTGCAGTCTCTCCTTGCTCTGCGCCTTTGTAAAACAAGAAAGTAACAAATTTAAGCATGCTATGAACCTTATTATATTTGTTTTCAATGATGTAATTTTTTCACGTTAAAAAAAAATTGCAAATAAGGCACCGACCATTTCAAAACAAAGGTGCCGATTCAGAAGATCAAATTTCTATAAAAGGTTTCCACCGGTCACCGTTAAACTTTCTATGTTATTAACGATAGTTTGGATTTTGTTTTAATTGAGGGTTCTCCTGGATCTGCACAAAAGGTATGGGCCACAGATAATCCCGTGCCTTGTCAAAGGTCCTGTTCGTGATTACTTTGCCTACGTAATTATAGATAGGCCCGTTATTAACGATTTCGGCAGTTCTCCACCGCCGGATATCTGAATAATACAATCCTTCCAAAGCCAGTTCAATCCGGCGTTCATTGCGGATTACCCTTCTCATTTCATCTTTTGAAAGTCCAGCCCGAACTCCGGGCATTTTTACACTTGGGCGGGCCCTGACAGCATTCAGGGCAGCGTAAACAGATGCGTCTGGTCCGTTGGCTTCATTCTGGGCTTCTGCATACGTTAACAAAACCTCCGCAAAGCGCATAAGAATCGGGTTAAGGTCAGTACTCGGAGCCACGAGTGGGATATTTACATCATCCGTAAAAGAGGTGTATTTTTTTAAGCCAAAACCAGTGTTTACTACATCTGAAAGCTGCACAATTTTTCCATTAAATTTATAACCTATAACAGCAATGGTTTGATGCAACCGGGGATCGCGGTTTTCATAAGGCTTTGCAGGGTTATACAATGGTGAGTTGGTAATGCTTTGGCCATCATTCATTAAATAATCGTCTACCAGGTCTTTCAACGGGGCAGGTGCATTAAGGATATAGGAAGTCTGATCAAAATTATTTAAAAATCGGGGTGCCAGGAATTCCACATTGAAAATAACTTCTGCATTACGTTCATTTTGCAACATAAACAATTCGCGGTAACCGGCAAACAAAGTATATACTTTCAAATCCATTGTTTCCTGGGCCGTTTTGGCTGCTGCGGACCAATTCTCCTGGTATAACAACAAACGGGCCTTCAGCGCAAGGGCAGCGCCTTTGGTCGCCCGCCCTGCATCGGCGGCGGGATAGGTTGTTGGTAAAGCAGCACCGGCATCATCGAGATCTTTCAAAATTTGTTTAACCACATTTTCTTTAGTATCCCTTGGAACAGCTGAATGTTTGACGGCATCAGGTGTCTCCAGTATCAGCGGGACACCGCCAAAAAAATCCTGCAGGTTAAAATAATAAAGCGCTCTCAGGAACTTAGCTTCTCCCCGCATGCGATTTTTTAAAGATGCATTCATGGTTACCCCATCAATTTTGTCCAGGAAAGTATTGGTCCTCCCTACCCCCTGGAAATTTACATTCCACGTCCGGGCAATCGTACCATCTATAGTGGTGTGTACACCCCTGGCAAGCGGACCAATGCCGCCATTTTCATTGTATCCCCAGGCATTTGGAGTAATCATATCAGTTTCATATACCCATCCGGCGCTGTACACGGTGCGAAGTACCTGGTAACATCCTGTAAGCCCTGCGCGGGCATGCTCTTCTGTTTTCCAAAATGTTTCAACAGAATACTGATCAGTTGGATCAATACTTAATTCATTTTTTTTACAACCATAATTTAGTACAACCAGTGCGCTGACTATTAGAAAATGATTGATTATATATTTTTTTATCATGTCGGCAGTTTTAAAATGTCACGTTTATCCCGGCAGTATACATTTTAACCGTAGGGTATTCATAGAAATTTACTCCATTGATATTTTTTTCAGGGTCAAAGTCTTTCATCTTACTAAAAGTGAACAGGTTTTGACCATTGGCGTATAATTTAAAGGCACTGATGCCGAACTTGCTGGTCATTTTTTTCGGAATAGTATAATTTACCTGCAGGTTCTTCATTCGCAGATAAGATGCGTCTCGCAACCAAAAATCAGATGTTCTGAAGTTTTCGTTTACACTGCTTTCGAAAGTTGTTAAGATAGGCAACCGCGCGTTCCGGTTATCAGGTGTCCACGCGTCTGTTATCCATTCCTTCGTGACAGCTGTTCCAAACCAGAAAGGCTGGGCGGCAATGAGAGAAGCATAGGTGTTTATGTTCTGCACACCCTGAAAGAAAGCATTCACTTCAATTCCTTTGTACCCAAGCCTTAAACCAAATTGATAGGTGTATTCGGGTATTACTCCACCTCCAATAACCCGGTCATCTTCAGTAATAAAACCGTCACCATTCACATCCTGGTATTTGATAAAGCCTGGCTTGGTATCTTTGGTTTGAAAGGGACTTTTATCAATCTCTTCCTTCGTTTGAAAGATTCCGATGGCATGAATGAGGTTATAGGAATTAATAGGATATCCTTCTTTTATAACGGTGTTCCCATCAAAAATCGTTTGTTGGTTCAGGTTAACCACCTCATTCCTTATTTTAGTAATGCTGCCATTAACCTGGTAAGTAAATTGGTTGATACTATTCTGGTAATTGACGCCCACTTCAAAACCTGCATTATCAACAGTACCGATATTACGAATAGGCCCTGCTAGGTTACCAACCTGGGAAGGCAAATTAACTGCACGTAAAATATCCGTAGTACGCTTCTTGAAAATATCTAACACTAGATTTATGCGGTTGTTAAAAATCCCCGCGTCAAGACCAACATTCGAAATGGTCGTGGTTTCCCAGGTGATATCCGGATCATTATATGCGGTGATAGCAGCGCCTGCCGTCACGTTATTTCCAAAAGAGTAATCCTGCCCAAGATCAATAAGGTTCAAATAGCGAAACAAACCGATTCTTTCATTTCCCAGTTTCCCCCATGAGGCTCTCAATTTTAATTCACTGAGCCAGGAAACATCTGCGAACCATCTTTCACGGTTTAAGCGCCAACCGGCCGAAAAGGAAGGGAAAAGGCCCCACCTGTTGTCCCTGGCGAACCTGGAGGATCCGTCGTACCGAAAATTCGCCTCCAACAAATACTTCTCCCTGAAATTATATCCCGCACGTCCAAAGTACGAGTTCAGCCGAGAGCTGCTCGATGTGCTGGATACCGCCGGATTATTTGACCCGGCATTTAATTCAAAAAGGTCATTTCCAAGATAGCCCTCATTCTGGGCCCAGAAATTATTAGTCATAAAGTATTCCTGGCTTATACCTACTAGTACCGATACATTATGGATCTCATTAAATGTCGACGCCCAGTTTAAAGTATTAAAAATAGTAGTGTTTAATTCTCCGCCATTTGTTTTCCTGGTACTTCGGTTAGTTTGTGACACGGCTCTCGCGTCGCCATTAAAAGGAACCCGTGTAGCTTCGCTGGTTTTATTCTGGTAGATAAAGATATCAGGAACAAAGTTGGTGTTCAGATTATCTGCCTTATTGATTCCTACATTGACTTTATATTTTATGGAGAAAGGAAGATCATATTCTGCAAAAAGATTTACCAGGTAGCGCTGTTCGGTAGTATGATTTTCACCTTCGGTAGCGAGCACGATAGGATGACGAAAAATATTGTGCCCGGTAGTTCTCACAAACGTGTTCGCATATCTTCCATCCGCAAGATAAGTGGGATGAAAGGCTTGTGCTTTGAGGATCGAACCCATTAGGTTTTGTACTCCTGCCACCGGTTCATCAATGATGCGGTAATTCACGTTTATATTACTCCCGATCTTTAATCTTTTAGCGACCTGGGCAGTGGAATTGAACCCGAGCGAGTACCGGTTTGATTTTGAGCCCATCATAACGCCATTCTGATCCAGATAGCTAAGAGATAGTGCATAAGTGCTGTTCTCCGTTCCGCCGGAGAATTGTATATTATGCTCCTGCATGGAAGCGGGGCTGAACATAATATCAAACCAGTCGTTACTGGGGTAGATGTAGGGATCCGTGTTCCTCCCTGTCTTGTATTCGTCTATTAAACTTTGCGGATAGTCTACAATCAATCTTCCTCCGTTAATCATGGCCATGTTACGCAGCTCCATATACTGAACCGGGTCATTCACAATATCAGGTAAGTAATTGACCACCTGGGTACCGTAATACGCATTGTATTTTGTCTGAAATTTTCCTTTGGCCCCTGATTTTGTCGTGACGAGTATAACGCCGTTAGCTGCCCTGGAACCATAAATGGCTGCGGAAGCAGCATCCTTTAATACAGAGATACTTTCTATATCGTTAGGATTTACATCAGATAGCGGGAACTCTATTCCATTCACCAGGACGAGCGCGTTATTATTATTCAGGGTGCCTTGCCCGCGAATCCGGATGGTAGCCAAATCCCTTCCCGGTTGCCCGCCTGGCTGGTTAACATAAACACCCTGTACACCTTGCAAAGCTTGTGTGGCATTTGTTAAAGGGGTGTTTTCCCTACTTTTCATGTCTACGGTTGATATAGATCCTGTAACATTCACTCTTTTCTGGCGACCATATCCAACTACCACAATATCATTTAATCCTGCAACAGCTTCCTCTAACGTAACATTAATTTCTGTCTGTTTATTTACCGGCACCGTTTTTAGTTGAAAGCCGATGCTTGAAAATTCCAAAACAATATCTTGTTCATCGGAACCGGTTATTGAAAAGCGGCCATCACTATTCGTAGTGGTGCCTATTTTTGTGCCTGCAATGGTAACCGACACACCCTGAAGCGGCTTCGCATCCGTGCCCGTTACTCTTCCCCTGATTTCTATGGGAGGAGGGGAGAAAACGGGCAAAAAAACATTTTCATGAATGATGGTAACCCTTTGAGCATAGCCATGCGCATTTAGTTGCAAAGTGCAAATCATGAGCATCGCAATTGTTAGCTTCATCATCATACCCGTTTTGGTGATTGATGATTTGGTACAAGCTTCATCCTGGTACTTGAAAGTAATGTTCATAATAGGAAAATTGAAGAAAAAAAATCGGAATAAAAAATTCAGCCGCCGGTTAACGTTAAGCATCTATTGAAGTCTTATGTTTATAAGCCAGTATGTGATTACAGCCTTTCTGTTATAACCCCGTATAGTTCTTCTGCAAAGAGTTCAGCACCCGGAATGGTTAAATGCACAGGATCTGTATCTGCTCCCGGGCGTAAATTTTCAAGAGAAGTGATCTTTTCTCCAGGTACGAAGAATAATTTTTTATCTTTTTTTTGAAAATCAGCAATTAGCTTTTCCAGGCTTTCTCTAAACAGCACCGGTGTTGCATTGGTTTTTGAATTTCGGTCTTTTTAGTGTACAACAAACTGATGCAAAATATTTTTGATTCAGGCTGCCGTGCTCTTAAAATAGTCAAAAACTCCGAATATTCTTTTTCAAATCGTTCAACGGTTTTATGGGCACCATTAAAATCATTGTAACCAATAAGTTTAGTTATTACATCTGCCTTTGGCAAATCGGAAGCCATTTTTGCTATCGGCAGAGCAATCCTGGAACCGCCTATCCCCAGGTTATAGAACTCCATAACTAATTTCTGAGATAAAATATATGACGTTAAATAATGGCTGACCAGGTGTAAAATATCCTTATTATCTTTCTTTCTTAAAACGGTTTCTACCGTAACGGGGCATCGGTTACCAATGGCCGCTGTTCTAAAGGCAGCGCTTTCTCTATTATTTCGTTGATTAAAGCAGCCTGTACTTGATGCGTCTTGCCTTTAATGTTTCATAAAAAAATAAGTCGCTTCTATGAAAGGAAAGGACGTAACGTTTACCTTTCCCGCGTTTTCAATTACCGCTACAAAAATGAGTGGTAAGCTGAAGTAGGCTGCTTATACGGTATAAATAAAAAATTGAGCCCACTTGAAACTTCATTTCAATTACCTTACATAAAAAAACGATGGGTGATATACAAATTAAGAAATCATCAAAAGTGTATGATGCTGTAATTGTGGGCTCTGGTGCAGGAGGAGGCATGGCTGCTTATGTATTAGCCAACGCAGGCTTGAAAGTTCTGCTGTTGGAAGCAGGTCCTTTCTTCGACCCTGTTAAGCATTCGCAACAATTAAAGTTTGCTTACGAATCTCCGAGAAGAGGTGCCGGTAGCAAATTTAGAGCTTTTGGCGACTTTGATGCTGCTTATGGCGGCTGGGAACTGGATGGGGAACCTTACACAAAAAAAGAAAACACCCAGTTCGATTGGTTCCGGTCAAGGATGCTTGGCGGACGAACGAATCACTGGGGAAGAATATCATTGCGGTTTGGACCTAAAGATTTTCAACCTAATGACGGGTATAGTGAAAACTGGCCAATAACGTACGACG
>JBBJOD010000489.1:0-4216 GCA_037721715.1 Chitinophagaceae bacterium
TCTGATTTCAGGCATAGAAATGAAGCGAACGAAGAGCGTAAAGCGATCAAAATACGCGAAGTAATTGTAGAGGTGAAGTAATTGCGCTATCAGGGCTAATTATACCACCATTTAATCAACCATAAAACCCTTCTGACAAAATAAAAAATAGTGATAGCGGATAACCAACCTGGCAAAATTTAAAAATCTACCTAATTAGTTTTAATTTGTAACACTATCACTGTTACAATAAACACACCACCTAGCACAAGTACCATGTTGAAACAGCTATCAACCATCTTACTTCTATTTTTACTGGCTAACCAAATTGTAAACGGACAGGGGACCAATGTTAAACCGAACATCATTTTTATTATTGCAGATGATGTGAGTGACGACGACCTCGGTTGTTATGGAAACAAACAGGTGCGCACTCCTAATATTGACAGGATCGCTAAAGAAGGCATGAGGTTTACCAATGCTTATTTAACAACCAGTTCTTGTAGTCCCAGTCGCACCAGCATTATTACCGGCCGATATCCTCACAATACCGGTTCAGCGGAACTACATACTCCTTTACCTGCTACACAGGTTCCCTTTCCCCTGTTATTGAAGAATGCGGGTTATTATACCGTGCAGGCGGGCAAATCGCATTTTGGCGCACCGGCCTTGCGCGCGTTTGACCCGGCCGACGAAGGCCCAGAGGGTGGCCCCGGTGCTGAAGAGAGGTGGTTAAAATGCCTGCAGGAAAGGCCCAAAGACAAACCTATCTTTGCCTGGTTTGCAGCCATCGATGCGCACAGGCCCTGGCAGCCCGACAAGTTAGGCAAACCGCACGATCCCAAAAAAATCAAGCTGCCGCCTTATCTTGTTGACAATGATTCGACGAGAAAGGACATGGCTTCCTATTACAACGAGATATCACGATTTGATTATTTCATCGGCGAAGTGGAGAAAGAACTAAAAAACCAGGGTATTCTTGACAATACCATCATCATGATCATGGCTGATAATGGCCGGCCCTTTCCCCGATGCAAAACAAGGCTGTACGACAGCGGCATCCGAACGCCATTTATCATTAAGTGGAAGAAAGAAATAACCGGAGGCAGTGTTTGTAACAGTATGCTAAGTGTAGTAGACATCGCCCCTACTCTGCTGGAACTGGGAGGATTGCAGGCAGTAAAAGAATTCCAGGGTAAAAGTTTTAGCAAATTGTTGAAAAATCCCAACCAGGAATTTCGCAAATATGTATATGCTGAACACAACTGGCACGACTACGAGGCGCATGAGCGAATGATACGGTCGAAGGACTTCCTTTACATTTTTAACAGCCGCCCGAATCTCGTTAACCATGGCCCTGCCGATGCAAACAACAGTGCCTCATTTCGTGAATTGTTGAAGCGCAAAGACAGTGGTGATCTTACAGCTGCCCAGCAGGATATATTCCTGCTTCCCAGGCCCACTGAAGAATTGTACCACTCCCCCACTGATCCTATGCAGCTGTTGAACATCGCCGCTGCTCCATCCAGTAAGCAAATAGTAGAAACTTTACGCAAAGAACTTAAATACTGGCGAACTGAAACAAAAGACGACACCCCGGAAAATTTAACCGGAGACTGGTTCAATCGCAACACCGGGGCATCGCTCGAACCCGGCAATAAAGTTCGTGGAGACATGCCCGGTATACATTCGGGCGGTACTAATCTAATTAATACAACACCCTTGGGTTTCTAATCGCGAAGAGACCAATGCTTGCATCCGTTCACCAGGCCTTTTTAATGTAATCATTCTTCCTCAGGTAATCCACGTAATAATTTTGTAGCCGCTCTAACATCATATTCGGCGCGCTTTTGCGCGATAATTGTTTGAAGCCCTACTCGTGCTAAAGCTGCATCCTTTTTCTCGGCAAATTCCAGGATATTCAAGGCCTGTACCCGGGCCATGATGTTGTTGCCCGTCAAAGCATTGATTAGTACACCCACCGACTTTTTCCGCTCACCTAAAATATAACACGCCTCGGCAGCGGCCAATTGTATAGCAAGTTCATCATCTGTCAGCAGGGTTTCCAAAGCTTTCCTTGCAGGTGCGGCTTCTTTGCCCAGGATAGTGCAACCGGTAACAGCCCAATACCTTATGTCTGGGTCCTTATCTTTTAGTCGTTCTATCATTTTTGATAAAAGCTTACTATCTTTTGATGTGGCCATTTCAGCCGTCTCCAGTATCTTCTCAATATTGTACACTCCACTGTGCGTATATTCATAAATCGTCGTTGATTTCGACAAGGCTTCCTTTCTTGCTTCCGGGATGAAGCCCGCGTCTTTTGTGCTTATTAACCACTGTTTGTTTGCCAGTCGCATGCGCATCAGAACATCCTTGAATGCTGACTTTCCAGCCAGGTTATCAATGTTATCCGGATCCTTGTCGCAATCGAATAACTCTTCTATTGGCTTTGTATTAAAAAACCTGGATTGCAATTCATTCAACTGACCGGTTTTATAGAGGGAGTCCCACGATTTCATGGAAGGTGATTTCCACAAATAGTCGATATACTGGGCATAGATTTTATGAGGATAATAATTGCGGATATAACGGTATTTTTTGTCTCTGACCGACCGCACGAGATCAATGCGCTCATCCATTCTTCCCCTGAAAGAATAGCCGTATTCCCGCTCTTTCGCCTGTTTGTTTCCAAGAAATGCCTGGCCTTGTAAATGTTCCGGGACATTGATACCTGCCAGACTTAAAACAGTTGGTGCAAAGTCTACAAAAGTTACAATCCGATCGGTTTTACCTTGTGAAAGATTTGGGGCAAGATGAGCATACTTTTTTGGAATTCTAATGATCAAGGGAACATGAAGCCCCGATTCATACATAAACCGCTTGCTTCTTGGCAGAACGCCGCCGTTGTCTGCGTAATAAAATACAATGGTATTCTCTGCAAGTCCTGCTTCATCCAACTCTTTAAGATATACACCTACCTGTTTATCCATGTCTTCTACCTTATCATAATACTGCGCCCAATCATGTTTCATTTCTGCTGTAGCTGGTTGGTATGCAGGAATCTTCATGCTTTCAGGGTCATGCCTCAGGTTTTTTCCGTATGTATGAAGTGAGCTTTCATGACTGATTTCCATATTAAATACAGAAAAGAATGGCTGGCCCGGCTTGCGATTTTTGTAGGTAGCTTTTTTACTAGACTCATCCCATGTTTCTACCTGGTCAATTGTGTTGTAATCTTTTTTTGCATTATTAGATGTGTAGTAACCAGCTTCCCGCAAATACCTCGGAAAAAATTTTATGAACGCAGGAATAGGATAGGTACTCCTCATATTCTCAGTACCCATGGTGGTAGGGTACATTCCGGTGATCAGTGTAGAACGGGAAGGGGCGCACACGGGTGCTGTACAGAAGGCATTAGTAAATAATATTCCCTGTTTGGCGAAATTGTCAATATTAGGGGTAGTGGCGGTTTTATCTCCATAACATCCCAAAAGCGTTGTATTGTCTTCACTCACTATCCACAATATGTTTGGCCTTTCCTGCTTGTTTTCCTGGCCAAAAGAGGTGATCATGAAAAATGCAGACACCATCCAAAGAGCGATCATTTTCATAGCAAACATTTAATAGTCAGTTGTGAATGTACATTTTTTTTGTGTACGCACTTTATAAACGCCAGGCTTAATGCTTACCATTGTCATAGCAATGACTCGTGTCATTTTGTATTTGTAGTATGTAGTATCAGGTAGAAGGCGCATCTACCAGTTAAGATGCTGCCTAATTATTTACTCAACTTAATTCATATTATGCTTAATTTAATGCAGTGTATTACTTCACGTCTCTTTCGATTTACTCAAAAACATACCATATGAACAAAAAGGCTTTGTATTATTTCAATTGCTGTTTTCTAATCTTACTTTCCCTGCTGACAGCTCTTGCAGGTAAAGCGCAACATACTGTTTCCGGTTCTGTTACTGCCGCGGACTCGCGGGACAATTTGATTGGAGTAACAGTAATCGTTAAGGGCACATCTTCAGGCACATCCACTGACGTAAACGGGAAGTTTGCTTTAAGTAATATCAGTTCCAGGGCAACGCTGGTTTTTAGTTATTCCGGATTCAATAACCAGGAGGTGGCGGTAAATGGACAGTCGGTAATTAATGTAGTGCTTGCAGCGAATGATAGTGCACTTCAGGGAGTTGTGGTGGTGGGTTATGGTACGCAAAAGAAAAGGAATATT
>JBBJOD010000490.1:0-4214 GCA_037721715.1 Chitinophagaceae bacterium
AAAGGCCGATCCCTTCACCTTCTGCCTTCATTTCACCTGGTTGTATGCTATTCGTGCGATTTTCCCAGGTGCCATAAGATAGGAAAGGCTTATCAAAACTAACTTCAAGGTAGCTCTTGATCAGATTGCGTTTGTTGTTTTTGTTGTTACTCACATAACCGGTAATCTTTCTTTCTTTGGGCCAGATTCTGAGGCCGCTTAAACCAGTGTAGCCATCCAACACGAGGTAACTGGTATTCTTTTTTGGAAAAACAAATCGTAGATGAGCACCTCTTTCTGTAGGTGCCAGCTCGGTAACAATACCATTGTCTAATTTTACTTTGTAGTGATTAGGTTTTGCGGTTTCATTGTCATGGCTAAAACCGGTTGCTCCTTCGTCTTCACTTACTACCAGTTTACCCGTGACAGGCATAAACGAAAAAACACAGTAATCGGTGGTCCAGGAACTGCACTGATGGGCCTGCTGGAAACCTCGGATTGTTTTTTTTGCATATTGATACTTCCAGCCGTCGCCATTTTTACCGGTCTGCGGCGTCCAGGTGTGCATTCCGAAGGGTAAGGCCGTAGTTGGATAAGTATTGCCCCTGGTCAGCGAAAAGTTGGAATTGGTACCCTGAAGGGTATTCACATAGTCTACCGGGTCTTTACCCCGGGCATGCAGTGATGCCAGGCCTGAAAAAAAAGCAAGCAAAAGAAAAATGAAATATTTCATCAATATTTATTTTAGATAAGTAACTGGCAAGTCTATCTTAATGCTGTGGCAGGTGACCCTACCTCCTCGCTTTTAAAGATACTATAAAAACTCCTGCGCCTGAATCGAAGGATTCAAGTGAATCAACAGAACCTTTAATCCTTTTTAAACCGTTACATTTTAAACATGTCAACATATCGAATGAAAAGGTAGCTGATTAAGTGTCTTTTTAAAATATTTCAGCAATAAATTAGCCTAAGTGGGAACACGTATCAACAAATACTATAACCCAGTATTTACAATAAACAAGAAGGCCATCCAATGATTTATTTTTAAGCTTGCCGTTAAACTTATATATCTGAATAAAATTATGACAGGTTGATATATCTAATGCGCTTTTGTAGAATAATCTGCTTTCTACTCCTGCTTGCTTTTTCCACAAGTGCATTCAGCCAGGAGAGTATGCCCAAATTCAAGCGACTTACTACAAATGAGGGTCTTTCACAGGGACACGTAAGCGCCATATTGAAAGACAGCCGTGGCTTTATGTGGTTTGGCACCGATGAAGGATTAAACAGGTATGATGGCTACCAGTTTAAAGTGTACAAGCATGACCCGGATGTTACTTCCAGTATTTGCGATAATGTTGTTTTTGATCTGTATGAAGACAGTTTAAATAACTTATGGGTGGGAACGTCGAAGGGTCTGGACAAATACAATAGGGAGAAAGACGAGTTTATCCATTATACACCAAAAAATCAAGCCATGAACGTCCGGGATATTTTCCAGGACACTAAAAAAAGGATCTGGCTTGGCACTTTGAACGGACTGTTCCTGTTTAAGGAGTTGAGTAACGAATTTCTGCAGTATCAGCATCTGCCAAAAAATTCAAATAGTTTAAGCCATAACTACACTTCCCGAATTACTGAAGACAGCGAGGGCAAGCTCTGGATAGGAACCAGGGATGGCTTGAACAAGTTTGATCCTGAAAGGCAACAGTTTACCCGCTACAAGCATGATCCTAATAATTCGAAAAGCATTAGTGCCAACAAGATAAAGTCAGTATATCGAGATGTTAAAGGCCGAATTTGGGTGGGCACAATTGGAGGAGGCGTGTCGTTGTTTGACCCAAAAGGAAGTTCATTTCTTAGTTTCAGGCATAACCCTCAAAACATAAATTCAGTCGGCCACAACGATATCCTGTCCTTTACAGAAGACAACAATGGCAATCTCTGGATAGGTACAGAAAATGGCGGCATCAGCGTTCTTAATATCGAGAAGAATACCTTCATCAATTACCTCTCAGATCCTACAGACAATAATAGCCTTAGCAACAATTCAGTATATACGCTCTACAAAGATGATATTGGAAATATTTGGGCCGGAACCTGGTCTGGCGGAGTAAACTTTGTGGCTAATTTCGGAGACAAGTTTCGCCATTACAAGCAGATTGCGACAAATGCAAACAGCCTCAGTAACAACATTGTTCTCTGTGTAAAAGGTGATAAAGACGGCAATATCTGGATTGGCACAGACGGTGGCGGTCTAAACCGGTTTGATCCAAAAAATCAGTCATTTACCCGTTATCGAAACAATACTGGTAATAAAAATAGCCCCAGGTCTGATTATATTATTAGCCTGGTAGAGTTGGATAGTAAAACCATGGGATTAGGTTATCACCGGTTAGGTTTGGATATATACAATAAAAAAACAGGCATTATCCAACCGTTTCCTGGGGGGAAAAATAAAGACAACCTGGTAAATAACAGTATAAGTTTACAATACAAAGACCGCAAAGGAAATATTTGGATCGGAACGCATGGTCATGGAGGCTTATATTATTTTGATACGCAGACTAAAATTTTAAGTGCTTTTCGCCCCGACTCGTTGGATATAAAAAATCTAAGCATCAATAGTGTTATTGCTTTGTTAGAAGACAGGGAAGGCAATATTTGGATTGGTACCGATGAGGGCCTTCAATTGTATGATACAAAGAAAAACCGATTTTCACATTTTTACAACGACCCGTCTAACAAGCATACGCTGAGTAATAATTTTGTTTACTGCATGTTAGAAGATAAAAGCGGAAATATTTGGATTGGAACAGGTAGCGGACTAAATTTTTATGATAAAAGCTCAGGGCGTTTTACGGTTTTCACAGAAAAAAACGGGCTTGCGAATAATGTGATTTACGGAATTTTACAGGATGGCAAGGGAAATCTCTGGCTCAGCTCCAATAAAGGAATTTCCCATTTCAATCCAACTACAAAAACTTCAAGGAATTATAAAGTTAGCGATGGCTTGCAGGACAATTCATTCAAACCCAATGCCTGTTACCAATCCGTAACGGGTGAAATGTATTTTGGAGGAGTAAATGGCTTTAATGTTTTTCATCCCGATAGCATTCGGGACAATACTTTTATTCCACCCGTACTCATTACTGATTTCCGTATATTCAACAAACAGGTGAATATAAATGAAACAGACAGCCCCTTACACCAGCAGATCAGTGAAACGAAAGAAATAGTCGTTTCATACAAACAGTCAGTTCTCACTTTTGAATTTTCAGTTTTAAATTATACACTGCCCGAAAACAATCAATACGCTTATAAGCTCCAGGGTTTCGACAAAGAATGGAATTATATAGGTAACCAGAGAAATGCCACATATACCAACCTCGACCCTGGTACCTACACACTATATGTAAAAGGAGCAAACAATGACGGCATTTGGAATAAAGAGGCCACTTCACTTACGCTAACGATTTTACCCCCATTCTGGCTTACCTGGTGGTTTGAATTATGTTCGCTGATTACTATAGCAGTGGCATCTTTTTCAATTTATAAGTGGAGAGTCCAGGTAATAGAATCACAAAAAAAGAAGCTCCAGGTGCAGGTACTTGAACGTACAGCCCAACTGGCACATGCAAATGAAGAGGAGCGAAAAGCCAGGCAAGATGCGGAAAATGCCAACAAAGCAAAAAGTGTGTTCCTCGCTACCATGAGCCACGAAATTCGTACACCCATGAATGGCGTAATTGGTATGGCCGCATTACTTGCTGATACTGAACTCAACAGCGAACAGAAAATGTATGCTGAAACGATCACGTCAAGTAGCGAGGGACTGCTGAATGTTATCAATGATATCCTGGATTTTAGCAAGATAGAGTCGGAAAGTATGGAACTGGAGAATATCGATTTCGATTTACGTCATTGTATTGAAGAAGTGCTGGACCTCTTTGCCATCAGGGCAGCAAAGGCCGGGCTAGACCTGGTTTATCAGATCCACCCCGACGTTCCAACAGAAATAAGTGGTGATGCGTTACGCCTGCGGCAGATACTGATGAACCTCGTCAGCAATGCCATAAAATTCACCCAGCAAGGCGATATTTTCCTGGAAGTACAACTGGTTAACCTTACAGAAGACAAAAAACTGGTTCTGCGATTTGATGTCCGTGACACAGGTATAGGAATCGCCGCAGATAAAATGGAGCGGCTGTTCAAATCATTTTCCCAGGTAGATT